>JBKPGU010000197.1:0-7694 GCA_046729535.1 Actinomycetota bacterium | reverse complement strand
GGAGTAGATCAAGCCTTCGGCCTGGTCGGCGGCTTTGCGGGGATCCTCGGGGTTCGCGTAAGCGGCGGTCATGATGTCGGAGGCCGCTTTGATGAGCCTCCGGAGCAGGGCGTTATCGGCAACGATCTTCGCGTAGTAGCTGGCGCTGGCCGGCGCCGGGACCGACTCGACCAGGTTGTACACGTAGAGGGCGCCGCCCATGTCGTCGATGGTCTGGCGGCGCTTCAGCTCCTCGACGCAGGTAATGGCGTCGACCGGTTCGCCCCGCGCGTAGACCGCCAGGACGGCGTCGTAGATCCGTTGGTGCGACGGCCGGTAGAAGTCGGTCGGTTTCAGGATCTCGACGACGGCCGCGATGGCCTCTCCCGAGAGCATCATCGAGCCGAGGACAGACTCCTCCGCCTCGAGGTTGTGGGGAGGAACGCGCTCGGTGCGCGGTTGTCGCCTGACCTCCTCGGCCGTCCTCGCCATCATCCCCTCCCCGACAGAGGCCGGACGCTACCGGAAGGTCCCGGTGCGTATCCAGAAGGAAGGCCGGTGGATGGCCGTTGGAAACCGTGCGGAAAGCGGACGTGACCAGCGCGAACGTCGTCCAGAAGTTGTCGAGGGAGTTCTCCGAGGCTCACCGTCTGATGGTAGAGACCGCGACTGACACACTCTGACCAGGGCAGATGCAGCCGCGGCTTCTCGATCGCCGTCCGGGGGACCCGGGAGGTGGCCCCGCCTATTTCGCCACGATCTGGACCGTGACCGTGGCGTCCACGTCCGGGTGGAGGTGGACCTTCACCTCGTGGGCGCCGACGCTTCGGATGGGCTCCTCCAGGTGGATATGCTTCCTGTCTATCTCGGCTCCCGCGATCCTCTCGATCTCGTCGGCCAGATGATGGACGGTGATGCTGCCGAACAGCCGTCCGTCCTCCCCGGCCTTGGCCGGGACACGAAGGGGTGTGGCCGCCAACCGTTCGGCGATCCCCTGGGCTGCCTCCAGCACTGCTCGCTGCCGCTTCTCGTGGGCCTCCCGCAGCCGCTCGGAGTGCTTCACCGCCCCCTTCGAAGCCGAGGCCGCCAGTCCCTTGGGGATCAGGAAGTTCCGGGCGTAGCCGTCGGCCACGTCGACGACATCCCCGGGCGTCCCGAGCTTGTCGACCTCCTTCTGCAGGATGACCTTCATCGCGCGGTGTACGGCAGGAGGGCCATCTCCCGAGCGTTCTTCACCGCGGTGGCGACCTCGCGCTGATGCTGCGCGCAGTTCCCGCTGACTCGCCGGGCGCGGATCTTGCCTCGATCCGAGATGAACTTCCGGAGAAGGCTCACGTCCTTGTAGTCGACGAAGGCGACGTTGTCCTTGCAGAAGACGCAGAACTTCTTCTTCTGCTTCTTCTGCCAGCCCTTCTCTTCTTTCTCCTTTCGTGGCTTGCGTCGTTCCTTAGGCATCCAGCGGTGTCTCCCCCTGTGGACCGCCCGCCCCAACGGCCACCCCGGCCGTCCAGTCGGACTGTCCGCGTCCCTGCTTCTCGATCTTGGCCGTCGCCCACTTCAGGCTGGGCCCGATCTCCTCGGCCTCGATCTCGACCTTGGAGCGCTTCTCCCCCTCCGGGGTCTCCCACGTGTTCGTCCGGAGCCGGCCCACCACGACGACGCGCGACCCTTGGGTCAGGGTCTCGGCGACGTTCTCGGCCAGCGACCGCCAGGCCGTCACGTCGAAGAATGACGTGTCGGCGTCCTTCCATTGCCCGGTCGCGTCGTCCTTGACGCGGCGGCTGACCGCCACACCGAACTTGACCAGCGCGGCGCCGTTCGGCGTGTATCTGAGCTCGGGGTCGCGGGTCATGTTCCCCACGATCACAACCTGGTTGTCCTGCGCCATCTCTCCCACCTACCTTCTGCCCTCGTGCCCCACGCCGATGGCTGGCGAGGAGCGGGGAAGGATCCGACCCGCGCCCGCCTCGGACGCGGCGCATCACGCTGCGCGAACCACCACCTTGAACCGCATGACCTCGTCGGCCAGGCTCAGCACCCGGTCGAGCTCCTTCATCGACTCGGGGTCGGCCTGGCATTCCACGATGAGGTAGAACCCCTCCGGCTGCCGGTTGAGGTCGTATGCCAGCCGGCGCTTCCCCCATTTGTCCACCTTGCCGAGCTCTCCCCCGCGCTGCGAGAGCACCTGGGAGATGCGGTCCGTCACTGTCCCCACGACCTTGTCGTCGGCCTCGGCGGGCAAGATGAGCATGATCTCGTACTTCCTCATTCCACCTCCTCTGGTCTGGACGGCCCCCATGGGGAGCAGGAGTGGCCGATCCATGGTATCAGCCGCCCTGAGACCGCTCCGACCCGCTCGGTCGGCAGCATCCTAGCGCGGGGGTGTGACATCGATCCGTGCCTATGGAGTCTCTCGGGAATGAGTGGCCTGGCGATCCCGGCTGATGCTGTCGGATCTGCGCCGAGCCGGGGTACACTCATGGACGAAGAGCCGTGCACTCATTGAAAGGAGGCGCGAGCCCCATGTCCTTCACCGTCCGGGATCTCCGGAAGCTCAAGCAACGTGGCGAGCGATTCATCATGCTCACCGCGTACGACTTCCCCA
Organism: Actinomycetota bacterium; assembly: GCA_046729535.1. Classification (GTDB taxonomy): domain Bacteria; phylum Actinomycetota; class UBA4738; order UBA4738; family UBA4738; genus JBKPGU01. Next base: position 5,110 of record JBKPGU010000197.1, on the reverse strand, counting down.
CCGCGAGGATCCTCGACGAGGCCGGCGTGCCCGTCATCCTTGTCGGCGACTCGCTGGCCCAAAACGTCCTGGGGTACTCCACGACGCTGCCGGTCACGATGGAGGAGATGCTGCACCACACCAGGGCGGTGGCCCGCGGCGCGACGAACGCCCTGATCGTGGGCGACATGCCGTTCATGGCCTATCACGCCTCCGTCGAGGACGGGATCCGCAACGCCGGGCGGTTCCTCAAAGAGGGAGGTGCGCACGCGGTCAAGCTCGAAGGCCCGCTGTTCGAGCTGTCGGCCGCCCTGGTCGATCGGGGCATCCCCGTCATGGGCCACCTCGGCCTGACGCCGCAGTCCGTGCACGCCATGGGCGGCTACCGGGTCCAGGGCAAGACCGAGGAGGACGCCCGGCGCCTGCTGGATGAAGCGCAGGCCATGGACAAAGGCGGCATCTTCTCCCTGGTCCTGGAAGGCGTGCCCGAGAGCCTGGCCGCCAGGATCACCGAGGCCGTGTCGGTGCCGACCATCGGCATCGGGGCCGGCCCCCACTGCGACGCCCAGGTGCTGGTCCTGACCGACCTGTTGGGGCTGGGCTTCGGGGCCTATCCGAAGTTCGCCAAACCCTACCTTGACCTCCGGGGAGAGATCACGAAAGCGGTCGAGACGTTCCGAGACGAGGTGGTGGCGGGAACCTTCCCCGACGACGCGCACTCGTACCACTGAAGCCCCCAGGCCGGCGTAGCTGAGGAGGCTATGCCGGGCGAACGGCGTGCCGTATCCTCCCGGCACGAACGGGAGCGATGTGTCCGGGTCCGGCCGGAAGCGCACGGCGGGCGTGATCTCCTTGGCGGTGGTCCTGGCCGCGACGGCCGGAACCATCGGTCTGGGCGTCTTGCTGAAGCAGCCCTGCACGGGAGGCGACTGGAGCGACGGGCGTCAGTACCGCCGGCTTTGCTACACGGACGTGCTCCCCCTGTTCGGGACCGAGCAACTCCGCGGGAACCGACTCCCGTACATCGACGGATGCACGGGCGCGCAGGAGGGGACCTGCGATGAATACCCGGTCCTCACCATGTACTCCATGCGCGTCGCCGGGTGGATCTCGACCGGGTACGGCGGGTTCTTCTACGCCAACGCCTTCCTTCTCGGCGTATGCGCCTTACTCACGTCCTTTTTCCTGTACCGGGTGACCGGCGAACGCGCCATGTACTTCGCAGTGGCCCCGACCCTGCTGGTTCTGGGCCTGGTGAACTGGGACCTGCTGGCGGTCGCCCTGACCGCAGCGGCGACGTTCGCGTATCTGCGAGGGAGGGACCGAGGCAGCGGGATCCTCCTCGGCCTGGGCGCGGCGGCCAAGCTGTATCCCGCCCTGTTGGTCATCCCGTTCGCGGTCGCACGGCTGCGGCAACGGCAGGGGGCGGCCCGGGGTGCCCGCCTGCTCCTGTGGGCGGTCGTGACCTACGCGGCAGTGAACTTCCCGTTCGCCGTGCTGGGAACGAAGGGTTGGTTGACGTTCTTCAAGTTGAACGTCGAGCGGACCATGGACTACGACAGCCTGTGGTACGTGGCATGCCGAGGGATCCAGGGCGGCGCTGCGAACTACTGCGCGTGGTCTCCGAGCCTGGTCGACGTGGCATCGTTGCTCATCCTCCTGGTCGTGGTGGCCGGGCTGTGGCGGTGGAAGGCCGTGCGTGAGCCGAACTTCGCCAGATGGACCCTGGGCTTCCCCGTGATCGCCGTCTTCCTACTGGCCAACAAGGTCTACTCGCCCCAGTACAGCTTGTGGCTGCTGCCGTGGTTCGCCCTTGCCCTCCCCCACCTGTGGCTGTTCACGGCGTTCGAGGTGGCCGACGTCGCGGTTTACGTGACTCGGTTCAGCTGGTTCGGCACCCTGTCGGCCGGGACCGGGGTGCCGGGATTCGACGGCTATCACGGGGTCCCCCTGTGGGGCTATCAGGCGGCCCTGGTGTTCAGAGCCGGGGTCCTCGTCGCCTGCGTCCTGGCGTGGGTCCTTCGGTCGTCGGACCCGCGTTACGAAGGGGAGGCGGTGGCCCTCCGACCCCTGCTCACGGAGACCGGCTGACGCGACCGGCGGAAGGCCGGTCATGAATCCCGAGCTAGGCTCCCGGCGGCTGGGCGTTCGCGTAGCGGCGAAGGATGTCCGAGGGAACGTGAAACACGGTAACCCCACCCACGTGGACGGGGTTCGGATCGAGGAACGAGAGCAGGGGCAGGGATCCGCTGGACGTGTCGGCCACGATGATCGCCCGAACGTCATTCGCCCCAACGAAGGCCTTCAGGTCCTCTTCGGCGTTGGGATCGGCCACGGTCCCGTACAGCGTCGAGAGGATCGGCCAGTCTCGGAACGCCTGCGGCGGTCGCACCGTGACGTAACCACCGGCCATCCGGAAGTACATCCCGGTCTCCTCCTGCCACAGCATGCTGTGTCCTCGGTCACCGTACGGGATCACGATGGTGTTCTCACCCGGCGAGAGGTATTGGCGGTACACGCCGTCCCGGAAGAACGGAGGGACGTTCACCGCAGAGTGGTAGAAGGGACCACGCCAGTTCGGCAGCAAGAGAATGATGGCGGCTGGCGCCAGCGTCCACTTCAGCCAGGCGGGCGTTCGGGCGCTCGCCAGCCATAACGAGACAAGCACGGCCAGCACCAGGAACGCGTAGACCATGAACCTGCCGGGCAGCGCGTACCTGGCGAGGGGAAGGCTACCCAGCGGCTTCCAGGGAAGGGTCAGTTTCTCCTTGCCTTCCACGTGGAGCTTCGGGCCCAGCGTCGCCAGCATGACCAGCCCCAGGACCACAGGGAGGAACCGCGCGGCGAACGTCCGGCGGTGCTGCCACACGAAAAGGGCCACAATGGCCAAGAGAGGGAGCCCCAGGTACCCACCCTGCTCTCCGATGTTGCCGATGAACTTGCCGCTGACCCCGGCGAAGGACTCCCATCCCACCCGTGTCAGCGTGGTCGGGACGACGAAGTTCAGAAGATCCGTGGAGAAATACGTCGGATAGAAGTCGTAGATGGGGGCCTGGGAGAGCCCCTTCACGACGTAGAAGAGGTACGGGGCGAGCGCCACGGCCGACACTCCGTACGCGGCCACGATCCACCCGCCCGTCCCGGCAAGCGCTCGTGCCCCTCGTCGCCCCAGCTCCAGGATGGCTACGAGGTAGGCGAGCAGGCCAAACAGGCTGAGCGTGAAGAAGATCTCGGTGGAGATCAGGAACTGGAAGGTGAGGGCTGCGGCCAGCAGCGCAACGAACCGGCGTGGTGAGATGCGGCCCTCCACGCGGAGGAGCACGAGGAGCACGCACAGGGGCGGGATGAAGACAAGCGCCAAATTGAGGTGGCCCAGCATCTTGCTCAGCTCGTAGCTCGAGAACCCGTACAGATACCCGCCCACCATCGACGGGAGTAGCCGGCCGGTTACGTGGCGGCACAGGAGATAGGCCGTCCACGCGGAGAGGGCGGGCGCGACCAGGTACAGCACGTTGTACGTCACGATTGCCCCCACGGTCAGGGTGAGCGGTGAAGCCACCACCGCCAGCCCGGGGATCGAAGTCGTCCCTGCCAGGTTCGCTCCCGAGGGCGCCCACACCAGGTGGGTGACGAACGGGTTCATGCCGTGCCCGATGGCGTAGGGCCACCACTTCAGGAACCAGACGATTGAGCTGGGGTCGACCCCCCACCCGAGATACCTCGTCTTCGGGTGGGGAAGCACCCCGAGGCCGAACAACATGGCCGAGCTCACGAGGTAGGCCAGGAACGGAGCCAGCAGCTGAGTGGACCGGGGGCTGACGAACCGCCGCCATACGGTACCCCGGGCGACCCGCTCGGTCTCTCCCTCGACCGGCTGCCGCAGCCCGACGGCTCCGGCCTCGCCCGAGCTCAGGGCGATGTCTCCCGCACGCTGCCAGGCGAGCCACTCGCCCGTGCGACGCCTCTCACGATTCGTGCCTTCCTACGTCCTTCGGTCGAGATCTGCTGGGACGTGCTTCCGATGTTCCAGCCCTAAGCCTAGAATCATCAAGACTCAGTCTGGGCACTTTGGGAGCCGATGGAACTGGCATGGCCATACGCGTCATCATCGCCGACGATCACTCGCTCGTCCGTCAGGGCCTGCGTCGCTACCTGGAGATGGCGGGAGACATCCAGGTAGTGGGCGAGGCCTCGAACGGTCGTGAGGCTCTCGGCATCATGGAGAACGGCATTGGGGAGCCGGACATCGTCCTGCTCGACATTCGAATGCCGGAGATGGACGGGCTGGAGGCCGTGCGCAAGATCAAGCAGCTCCACCCATCCGTGGGCGTCATCATGCTCACGGCGTACGACGACCGCCAGTTCGTGGTCGAGGCGGTTCGGGCCGGCGCCCGAGGCTACGTGCTGAAGGCACGCGACGCCGAACACCTGATCCAGACGGTGCGCCTGGTTGCCGGCGGAAACATGGTCATCGACCCTCAGCTGGTCGTGGCGCTGGCCGACGAGCTCTCGCTGAGCAAGGAGCGCGATCGAAAGGCCGAGACCCTGACGGCACGTGAGATCGAGGTCCTCCAGTTGCTCGCTTTCGGACACACGAATAAGGACATCGCCGGCCAGCTGTTCATCTCGCCGGACACCGTGAAGACGCACCTCGAGCACATCTTCGAGAAGCTCGGGGCCTCGGATCGAACCGCGGCGGTGGCCGAGGCTCTGCGGCGCCACCTGATCGAGTAACGCCTGCCGCTTCCTCTTCTCCGTTGGTTGGCTTCTTCGACGCGCCCGGAAGCCGCCTGAGTTCCCGTTAACGGTCGGTCCGCCGACGGCGGCCTCTCCGTCGGGACGATGCTGTTCCTCCTTGGGGTCTTCGTCGATGCCATCGCCATCTGATTTCCTTCAGCACGTCACGGTGCACCGCAGCAGTTCATTCGAACGCTGCCATGGTGGCGATCCTGGCCGGGGGGAGGGGTTTTCCTCCTCCAGCACGGGAAAGTTAGGGGCTCACGGAGACCGACGGGCTCGGCTCCGGGGGTGGGCTCGCGGAGGGCGACGGCTCGACGGAGGGTGGTGGTGGGGGCGGCTTGGGCGAAGGGCTGGGAGCCGGCTCGGGCGAGGAGATTGCGCCCTCGGGGAG
>JBKPGU010000196.1:0-4949 GCA_046729535.1 Actinomycetota bacterium | reverse complement strand
GTCCACGCCAAGGCCTTCCGCCGGCTGAAGCACAAGACGCAGGTGTTCATCTCGCCAGAGGGCGATCATTACCGGGTCCGCCTCACCCACACCCTCGAGGTCTCCCAGATCGCCCGCACTTCGGCCAGGGCCCTTCGACTGAATGAGGATCTGACCGAGGCCATCGCCCTCGGCCACGATCTGGGGCACACCCCATTCGGCCATCTCGGCGAGGAGGCGCTGTCGCCGTTCCTGGAAAAGCCGTTCCGCCACAACGAGCAGAGCCTCCGGGTCGTCGACTACCTGGAGAACGACGGTTGGGGGCTGAACCTGAGCTGGGAGGTCCGGGACGGGATCGTGAACCACACCTGGTCGATGCCCACGCCGGCCACGCTCGAGGCCCAAGTGGCCCGGTTCGCCGACCGGATCGCGTACGTCAATCACGACGTCGACGATGCCATCCGTGCGGGGATCCTCCAGCCGCACGACCTCCCCGAGCAGGCGATCGACACCCTCGGCCGGACCCACACCGATCGGATCAACACGCTGGTCTGGGACCTCGTGTCGGAGAGCGAGGAGGGGGATCAGATCATGCTCTCCGGGCCAAGATTGGAAGCTCTCACGCGCCTCCGGGAGTTCCTGTTCGACCGGGTCTACCTCCGTCTGGAGGCGAAAGAGGAACAGGAAAAGGCCATCGCGCTGGTCAGGTCTCTGTTCTCGTACTACCTTGGGCATCCGGACGCGGTCCCGGTCGAGTACCGGTCGAGTCCCGGCGATCTCCCCACGCACGTGGCCGACTACATCGCGGGCATGACCGACCGGTTCGCGCTCCGAACGTACGAACAGCTCTTCCTTCCCCAGGGCTGGTTGCTGTAGCGGCCACCGTGCCGGACCGAGAGGGAGGGGAACGGCGTGGCGGGACGGATCCGGCAGGAGGATGTGACCTCGGTCCGGGAGCGGACCGACATCGTCCAGGTCGTCTCGGGCTACACGCAGCTTCGCAAGGCGGGACGCGACTCCCTCGTCGGCATCTGCCCGTTCCACGCAGAGAAGACGGGATCGTTCTCGGTCAGCCCCACCAAGCAGGTCTACTACTGCTTCGGGTGCGGCGAGAGCGGCGACGTTTTCAAGTTCGTCGAGAAGACCGAGAGCCTCTCCTTCGTTGAGGCTGTCGAGCGCCTGGCATCCGCGGCCGGCGTGACTCTTCGGTACGAAGGGGAAACGGCCGCCGGCAAGCGGACGACGGGCCGGCGAAATGTCATCCACAAGGCCATCGCCGACGCTGCTCGCCTCTATCACCGGATGCTCCTGGAGGGCCGCGAGGCGTCAGAGGCCAGGGCCTACCTGGAGCGGCGTCAGATCGCGAACGACAGCGTCGAACGATTCGAGATCGGGTACGCGCCCGGCTATCCCGACTACCTCCTGAAGCGCTTGTCGAAGTCCTACTCGTCGGACCTGCTGCTGGAGGCAGGACTGGTCAGCAAGGACGCGAACGGCGCGGTCCGCGATCGGTTTCGGGGCCGGGTGACGTTCCCCATCCATGATGTCTCCGGCCACGCCGTGGGGTTCGGCGGCCGACTTCTGGAGGGTCCCGGCGCCCCGCCGAACGCCGCCAAGTACGTGAACTCCCCGGACGGTCCCGTGTACCACAAAGGGACCTTGCTCTATAACCTCCACCGGGCAAAGGCCGAGGCCACCCGGTCAGGCCGGGCTTTCATGGTCGAGGGCTACACGGACGTCGTCGCCCTAGACCGGGGCGGCATCCCGACCGGCGTGGCCACCTGCGGGACCGCCCTGGGCGAGGACCACGTCCGACTCCTGGCCCGGTTCACCGACAAGGTCATCCTCGCATTCGACTCGGACGAGGCGGGGGCCCGAGCGGCCGAGCGGGCCTTCCAGTTCCACCAGCGCTATCCGGTCGACCTGGCAGTCCTGGTCCTGCCGGCCGGGCAGGACCCCGCGGACTTCGTCAACGCGAATGGGGGAGAGGCGTTCGCCGCGCTGGCCCAACAGGCCGTGCCCCTGGTCGAATACATGATCGGGCGGACCCTGGTCGGCCGGAACCTGTCGAGCATCGAGGACCGGACCCGCGCGGTGAAGGCCGGCCTTGCTCTGCTGGTCGACCTGGAGGACCCCGTCCGCCGGGAGGAGTACGCCCGGGTTCTCGCGGGCAAGGTGGGCGAGCCCGAACGCTCGGTGATGCTCCAGCTCGAGCAGACCCTGGCGCAGGAAAACGGTCGAGCCAGCCAGGTCGAACGCACGGCGGCCACCCGCCTTCCGCCCGACGAAGAGGTCGAACGAGAGGTGCTCAAGCTCCTCATCCAGGCCCCCGAGCTGTGCGCTGACTGGGCGGGCCGGCTGTCGCCTGAGCAGTTCGGCAAACCCACCCACCGCAAGGCGTTCGAGCTCATCGCCGAAGCGCCGGGGGGAAGGCCGGACAGTTCGGTGTCCGAACTGTTGACCGCGGCGCAGGAGCGAGGAGGGGAGCAACTCGGCCGCGTGGTAGCCGCCATCGCCATGGAACAACCGAAGTCTTCCGGGGAGCCGACCCGGGAATACGCAGAGCGGATGCTGCTTCGGCTGGAGGAGTTCTCCCTGAAGCGACGGGCCGACGTCCTTCGCAAGGAGTTACAGAAGATGAACCCGGTGAAGACGCCCGAGGAGTACGACCGGATGTTCGTCGATCTGGCCGCGCTCGAGGGAGCGCGGCGACGGGCAAGGGAAGCCGCAGAGGCCGTGGGAGCTGAACCATAAATGTTGCGGATGGACGAGGCATCTGACGGCGCATCTGCAACACTGTGAGGATACACTCAGCCGATCAAGCACACGGATGGAATCGCGCGCCGACGCATGAGTGAAGACAGGGATCCGATAGCCTTGCCGACTCCATGAGTTCAGACCCACTCGCCGAAACCCCCGCTGAAACCGTCCAGACGGTCAGCATTGACGACGCCAAGGAGCTCATCTCCGCGCGTGGCCGTGAGCGAGGGTTCGTCACCTCCGAGGACCTCCTCGAGAGTTTCCCCGTCGAGGACCTCACGCCGGAGCAGATCGAGGACTTCCTGACCCAGATCGAGGAGCACCTCCGCAACGAAGGCATCGAGGTCATCGAGGTCCCGGGCGAGGAGTTCGAAGGGGAAGGGCTGGCCCCCGGGATCAGGCTCCCTCGAGAAGACGACATCCTGAAGGCCCCCACAAACGACCCGGTCCGGATGTACCTGAAGGAGATCGGGAAGGTTCCCCTGCTCACCGCAGCCCAAGAGATCGACCTGGCGATGCGGATCGAAGGCGGCGAGTTCTCCACCGAGCTGATCGAGTCGATCGACGGCCAGAACAAGGTCGACCAAAAGATGTTTCGGCGCGTCACCGACTCGGTGGTCAGGATCCGCGAGCACCAGCTGGATCCCGAGAAACGGCTCCGCCATGAAGGTGTCGGCCGGGAGACTGTCTCCAGGACGTATCGGCCCAAGAACCGACACGAGACGGTGGACTTCCTGCGGCGAGTTGAACGGGACGGGCAGCTGGCGAAGAAGAAGCTGATCGAGGCGAACCTCCGGCTGGTGGTGTCTATCGCCAAGCGCTACGTGGGTCGCGGGATGCTGTTCCTCGACCTCATCCAAGAGGGAAACCTCGGGCTGATCCGCGCTGTCGAGAAGTTCGACTACTCGAAAGGGTTCAAGTTCTCGACGTACGCCACGTGGTGGATCCGGCAGGCCATCACCCGAGCCATCGCCGACCAGGCTCGGACGATCCGCATCCCGGTTCACATGGTGGAGACGATCAACAAGCTGGTGCGGGTCCAGCGTCAGCTGCTCCAGGACCTCGGTCGCGAGCCGCTCCCCGAAGAGATCGGTCGGCAGATGGGGGTCCCCGCGGAGAAGGTTCGCGAGATCCTCAAGGTCTCCCAGGAGCCGGTCTCTCTGGAGACGCCCATAGGGGAGGAGGAGGATTCCCACCTCGGCGACTTCATCGAGGACTCCGAGGCCGTCGTCCCCATCGACGCGGCCTCCTTCATCCTGTTGCAGGAGCAGCTCGAGTCGGTGCTGCACACGCTGTCGGAGCGAGAGAAGAAGGTCATCCAGCTACGGTTCGGCCTCCTGGACGGTCACCCCAGGACGCTCGAGGAGGTGGGCCGCGAATTCGGCGTCACCCGTGAGCGGATCCGGCAGATCGAATCGAAGACGCTGTCGAAGCTCCGCCATCCCTCGCGGTCGCAGAAGCTCCGCGATTACCTGGAGTAGCTCCTCCCGACGCCGCGCGAGCGGGTGTGCCTATCCTGAAAAACCATTTCCCGATTCGGTTTCGCCTTTGTTCAGGCGTTCCCTGACCGCTTCCCCGGTTTTCGCCACGCCTCGCTGGACGACGGTCAGGCCTCGGCGGGCCCCCGCGGACGCGACATTCCGGGTCCTCGCCGCGGCGTCCTGAACACGTGGCGAGCCCGTCAGCTGGTTCCACAGGTCCACGATCTGTTCGTACCGCTGACGCCCGGCCCGAGCCCCCAGGATGTAGCCGACGCCGAACCCCAAGACGAAGCTCTTCTTCTTCATCGCGTCCTCCTCTTCATCGTCCCTTCGTTCGCGGGTATTCGCGTTCCGTTTCATTACCACTCGCGCCTGTAACGGTAAACCGAAGGGCCTTACCCTCGCTGCTAGACTGGCCCGGCGGCCGGTTCCGGCCCGCGAAATCCGTTCCGGGGTAGCTCAACCGGCAGAGCGGCGGCCTGTTAAGCCGAAGGTTGTGGGTTCGAGTCCCACCCCCGGAGCTCACGGTTCCGGCAAGGCGTCACATGTCGACCCGATCCATGCTGACACGAACGGAACCTCATGTAGCGTAGGCGGGTGGCCGAGCGCGTCCTCACGCTACGCGAGCTGAACCGCGCGACGCTGGCGCGTCAGCTCCTGCTGCAGCGAAAGCGGCTCTCGCCGACGGTGGTGATCGAACGCCTGGTCGGCATGCAGGCGCAATCGGCG
>JBKPGU010000195.1:0-7547 GCA_046729535.1 Actinomycetota bacterium | reverse complement strand
CCGCGCTGGTCGAGCCCCAGGTGCGGCCCGCCGGCATTTTGGCCCAGCCTTCGATGGTGCGGTACGGATTGGGGAGGTCGTTGCTGGGTGCGGGGACCGGCTGCGCCGCGGCCTCGGAGGCCAGGGCGGCCAAGCTCGTGGCCGACGCGGAGCTAGAAGCGGAGAGCAAGGTCCGCCAAGCGTTGGTGGAGGTCAAAGGAGAGATCTCGGCCATGCGGAAGGAAGCAGAGGAGGACGTCCGTCTTCGGCGTGACGAGGTGAATAAGAACGAGGCCCGCTTGAACCGGCGAGAGGAGAGCGTCGAGAGCAGGCTCGGAGAGCTCGCCGAGCGGGAGCGGAAGCTGGCGAACGGGGAAAGGGAGCTCGAGGGCCTCCAGGCGGATCTGAAGGAGGCCCGGGCGCAGCAGCAGCGGGAGCTGGAACGCGTCGGCCGCCTGACCGCCCAGGAGGCCAAAGAAGCCCTCATGGGCCAGATCGTGGTGGGCGCCAAGCGCGACGCCATGGGCACGGTCCGGGAGATCGAACAACGAGCTCGAGAGGAAGGAGAGAAACGCGCTCGCAAGATCGTCACCATCGCCATCCAGCGGGTGGCTTCGGAGCAGACGGCGGAGTCCACCGTATCGGTGTTCCCCCTGCCGTCCGACGACATGAAGGGGCGGATCATCGGCCGGGAGGGCCGCAACATCCGGGCCTTCGAGAGCCTCACAGGAGTCAACCTGATCATCGACGACACGCCCGAGGCCGTTGTCCTGTCGTGCTTCGACCCGGTCCGGCGGGAGATCGCCAGGCTGACACTGGAGAAGCTCGTGTCCGACGGCCGGATCCATCCGGCGCGGATCGAGGAGATGTACGAACGATCCACCGCGGAGGTCGACGAGCAGATCAAACGGGCCGGCGAGGATGCCGTCGTCGAGACCGGGATCACCGACGTGCATCCCGAGATGATCAAGGTGCTGGGACGCCTTCAATACCGGACCTCCTATGGCCAGAACGTCTTGAGGCACCTGATCGAAGCGGCGCAGATCGGAGGGGTCATCGCGGCGGAGCTGGGGGTCGACGTGAGGCTCGTGAAGCGATGCGCGCTCATGCACGACATCGGCAAGGCCGTGACCCACGAGGTCGAGGGGTCGCACGCCCTGATCGGGGCAGAGCTGGCGAAGCGGCTGAAGGAGCCGAAGGAGGTTGTGCACGCCATCGAGTCGCACCACGGTGAGGTGGAGCAGCGGACGATCGAGGCGGTGCTGGCCCAGACGGCGGACGCCATCTCCGGGGGCCGTCCGGGCGCGCGGCGCGAGTCGTTGGAGACGTATGTGAAGCGCCTGGAGCGACTGGAGGAGATCTGCACCTCCTATCCGGGCGTCGAGAAGACCTTCGCCATGCAGGCCGGGCGCGAGGTCCGGGTGATGGTCAAGCCACAGCAGCTCGACGACCTGGCCGTCCAGGTCCTGGCCAGGGACATCGCGAAGCAGGTCGAGGAAGAGCTCCAGTATCCGGGACAGATCAAGATCACGGTCGTGCGGGAACTGAGGGCGGTGGAGTTCGCCAAGTAGGGGGCGCCGTTTACCCCTTGGATTGGCCGGGAACACCGGAACCGAGGAGAAAGGGGGCAACCCATGGCTCAACCTGCCTACTCGCCTGAACCCGGCCCGGGCCGGCCCGTCCCGGCACCTCCCGTGGCCGCCGGGAGGAGTTTCGGCTGGGCAAGCATGGTCGCTCGGGTGGTCTTGACCCTGATCGGGGCGGGCGCGCTCGTGGTGAGCGCGTTCCTGAATTGGATCCGGGACGTCGACGGAGTGAACCTCAGTGTCCGGTCGCTGTGGCAGGACAACGCGATCGAGCTGAAGACGGGGAGCTTCGTGGAGACGGTCGGGTTCGCGGTGATCGTGCTCGGCCTCGTGGCCATCGTCGGCCTCGCGGCCCGGTCCGGTTGGCTGAGCCGGCTCGCCGGAGCCGTAGCTGTAGCCGGATTCGTGCTGTTCGCCATCCAGGTGTACCGGGCGAACCTCGACGTCGGCGACATCCAGATCGGCGCGTGGCTGGCCCTGGCCGGCGGGATCGTCATTCTGGTCGGTGGCTTCCTCGGCACCCGCACGGTGGTCACGCCGGCGGCCACGACCGCGGTCGTCGAAGAGCCGTAGCACCCAGTTCGGCCGGACGTTCCAACGGCCTGGGTGGTTCGGCAGCGGCCGGTCATGCCTCTGTTAGATTCGGGGACATGACCGGCCGCTACCTCATCCAGACGTTCGGCTGCCAGATGAACGAACACGACTCCGAACGCATCGCCGGCGTGCTGGAGGAAGGCGGCTACCTTCGCGCTGACCAGACCGGCGACGCGGAGGTCGTCGTCCTCAACACATGCGCGGTCAGAGAGAACGCCGACAACCGCCTGTACGGGTCGCTCGGCCACCTCAAGCCGCTCAAGGAGCGGAACCCCCGCATGCGGATCGTGGTCGCGGGGTGCCTCGCTCAGAAGGACCAGGGGCTCATCCAGCGCAAGGCGCCGTGGGTCGACGTCGTGGTGGGAACGCACGCCCTTCCCGGCCTGCTCGATCTGATCCGGCAGTCCAAGCGCGACGGCCCCCAGATGGACGTTCGTGAGTTCACCGAGGTCTTCCCCAGCTCCCTGCCGGCTCGCCGCGGGTCTCGTCACCACGCGTGGGTCTCGGTCAGTGTGGGCTGCGACAACCGGTGCTCGTTCTGCATCGTTCCCCTGGTCCGAGGGCCGCAGCTCTCGCGGTCGATGGGCGACATCCTGGCCGAGGTGCAGTCCCTGGCTCGCCGGGGGGTGGTCGAGGTCACCCTGCTTGGCCAGAACGTGAACACGTACGGCCGGGACCTCACCGTGCCCGGTTCGAGCCGGCGGCCGCTGTTCGCGAAGCTGCTCCGGGCTGTCGACGAGATCCAGGGCATCCGCCGCATCCGGTTCACCAGCCCCCATCCCCACGACTTCACCGAGGACGTGATCGAGGCCATGGCGGACTCCGACGCGGTGTGCGAGCACATCCATTTCCCGTTGCAGTCGGGATCGGACCGCGTGCTTCGGGCCATGAAGCGGTCGTACCGTGCCGAGCGGTACCTGGGATGGCTGGATCGGATCCGCCGGGCCATTCCGGGGATCGCCGTGACCACCGACATCATCGTGGGATTCCCCGGCGAGACCGAGGACGACTTCGAGCACACGCTCAGCGTCACAGAGGAAGCTCGGTTCGACGCGGCGTTCACCTTCCAGTACTCGACCCGGCCCGGCACTCCGGCCCGGTGCCATCCGGATCAGATCCCGAAGCCTGTGGTCCAGGAGCGGTTCGACCGACTGGTGGCCCTTCAGGAACGGATCTCGCAGCAGAAGAACGAGGCTCTGGTGGGGGAGCGGACCGAGATCCTGATCGAGGGCGAAGGTCGGAAGGGGAACCTGAAGGGCCGAACCCGAACGAACAAGCTGGTGCATGTTCCCGGCGACCTTGAAGCGGGCGCGTTCGCCGACGTCGAGATCACCGCGGGGCACCCGCACTTCCTCGACGCCAGGATGCCGGCCCTGGTCGGTGCGATCGTCCCGGTCTAGCCCGATGGCGATGGGCCGCACCCGCCGGGACCGCATCCCGCCTCTCCTCGCCGTGGTCGGCCCAACCGCCTCGGGAAAGACAACGGCCTCGATCGCCGTGGCGTTGGCCATCGGGGCCGAGATCGTGGGGATCGATTCGACGAACGTCTACGCCGGCATCGAGGTCGGCACGGCCAAGCCGTCCCCCGAGGAGCGCGCATCCGTCCCGCACCACCTCATCGATCTCGTGGAGCCGGGCACAACCTTTTCCGTGGCGCGCTTCCAGGCCCTGGCCCGGGAGGCGATCACGGAGATCAGGAGCCGGGGCCTCGAGCCGCTGCTGGTCGGGGGGAGCGGCCTGTACTACCGAGCCGTCGTTGACGGGCTGCGGTTCCCGGGCACGGTCCCGCGGGTTCGTCGTGACCTCGAAGCAGAATCTCTGGCCGTCGGTGCGGAAGGGCTGCACCGGCGCCTGACCGAACTCGACCCGGAGGCGGCTTCCCGCATCGAGCCGGCGAACGTCCGGCGAACCGTCCGCGCGCTGGAGGTGATGGCTACGACGGGCCGTCCCTTCTCCAGCTTCGGCGAGGCGTGGAACCGGTATCCGCCGGGCGCCGTGGTCGCAGCCGGCGTCGACTTCCCGAGGCCGCTCCTGCACCGGAGGATCGAGGCTCGAGCGACCCGGATCATGCCCGGCTTGATCGCGGAGACGGAGGCGCTCTTGAGACGCGGCCTGCGCGGTTTCATCGAGTCCTCGCAGATCATCGGCTACGCTGAGGCAGTGGCGTGCCTCGAGGGGAGGACCGGCCGGGAGGAGGCCCTGCAGGCCACGGTCAAGAGGACCAAGGCCCTGGCCCGGAGGCAGATGGCGTGGTTCCGTCGCGATCCGCGAATCCGATGGTTCGAAGCCGGGGAGGAAGGGGCGGCGGCGATCGCGCCCGAGCTGATCGCGTTCTTCCGGGAACGCTGCCGGGCCGTGCGGGGAGTGCGACCATGACCGTGGAGGCGTAGATGCGATTCTCGAAGTACCACGGCACGGGGAACGACTTCGTCATGATCGAAGACCGGGACGACCGGTTCGTCGTCGAGCCGTGGTTCGTGGCCGCCGTCTGCGCGCGCGGCCTGGGGGTGGGAGCCGATGGGATCATCCGAATCGCCCTCAGTCCTTCAGCCGACTTCTTCATGGACTACTGGAACGCGGACGGGAACGTGGCCGAGATGTGCGGGAACGGCATCCGGTGCTTGGCGAAATACGCATACGACCGAGGACTGACCACGAAGACCGAGCTCGACATCGACACCAGAGGCGGGCTGAAGCATGTCTCCATCGAGGTCGAGGACGGCCTTGCCGAACGGATCACGGTCGGCATGGGACCGCCTGCCTTCGCCCGGAAGGCCCTCCCGATGTCGGGCGATCCGTTCGACACCTTCGTTGGGCAGCGTCTGGACGTGTCCGACCGGTCCTTCCGAGCCACGGCGGTGTCCATGGGCAACCCGCACTGCGTCGTGTTCGTCGACCCCGAGGACGATCTCGCGGACCTCGACGTCCCCGGGCTCGGGTCGGTGGTCGAACACCGGCGGGAGTTCCCGGCCCGAACCAACGTGGAGTTCGTCAAGGTCAACGAGGGACGCGTCGACGCCCGGGTCTGGGAGCGTGGGTCGGGCGAGACCCTGGCGTGCGGGACGGGGGCGTGCGCCGCGCTCGTCGCCTCGTCGCTGGCCGGCCTGGTCGGACGCCAGGCCGAGGTTCGGTTCCCCGGTGGTCTGCTTTGGGTGGACTGGCGCCGGGACGACCAGGTCTTCCTGACCGGTCCGGCAGTGTGCGTGTTCGACGGGGACCTCGACCGCAGGTGGGTAAAGGAAGCCGAACGCGTGGGGAAGCGGCTCGCCGGGGCCGCCAGCGGCTACGCCCCATGACCCGAGGCAGGGGATGAGGCTGAGCGAGCGGGTCCGGTACCTTCCCCCGTACCTGTTCGCCGAGCTGGACAGGAAGGTCGCCGCCAAGCGAGCGTCCGGCGCGGACGTCATCTCGTTGGGGATCGGGGATCCTGACCTGCCAACACCTCGGCACGTGGTGGAGGCGCTGCAAGAGGCGGCCGAGGACCCGACAACGCACCAGTACCCCTCGTACTACGGGCTGCCCGCGTTCCGTCAGGCCGTGGCCGACTTCTACGAACGCCGCTTCGGCGTCTCCCTGGACCCTGAGACCGAGGTCCAACCACTCATCGGATCGAAGGAAGGGCTGGCCCACCTCTGCCTCGCCTTCATCGATCCCGGCGACGAGGCCCTCGTACCCGACCCCGGCTATCCGGTCTACGGCATCGGGACCCAGCTGGCCGGTGGCCGATCGGTCTCCATGCCCCTCCGGGCGTCGGCCGGGTTCCTTCCCGATCTCGGCGAGCTCGCCCCGACGGCGCGAACGAAGGCGCTGTGGCTGAACTATCCGAGCAACCCGACGGCCGCCACCGCCGACGCCGCGTTCTTCGAGGACGCGGTGAGATTCGCCGGTCGCCATGACCTCCTGCTCTGCCACGACGCGGCCTATTCGGAGATCACGTTCGACGGCTACGTGGCGCCGAGCGTACTGGAGGTGCCGGCCGCGAAGGACGTCTCCATCGAATTCGGGTCGCTCTCCAAGACCTACAACATGACGGGCTGGCGGGTCGGCTTCGCCGTGGGAAATGCCGAGGCCATCCGGGCCCTGGCCACGGTGAAGACGAACCTCGACTCCGGCATCTTCAACGCGATCCAGCGAGCCGCCGTCGCCGCCCTGAACGGTCCTCAGGACCACGTTGAAACCATGCGAGCGATCTATCAGAAGCGACGGGACGCCGTCGTGACCGCGCTGGCCGACATCGGCGTGGCAGTGGAGCCGCCCCTCGGTTCGATCTACGTCTGGGTGCCCGTGCCCGCCGGCACGACGTCGGCCGGGTTCGCCGGGGAGTTGCTGGACCAGGCCGCGGTGGTGGTCGCGCCCGGGACCGGATACGGGCCGAACGGCGAGGGGTTCGTGAGGTTCTCGCTGACCGTGGCGGACGATCGGCTGGAGGAGGCCATGCGCCGCGTCCGCGAGCGTTTGAAGTGATGGACCGGGGTCGAGTCACGGCGGGGACGCTCCCCGGCCGACCGGTGGGGCTCAAGATTCTGAGAGTTCGGGCGTTTGATGGGCGGAGCCCCGGGAATGGTTGGTGGAGCAGAGACGCCTGCCAGCTGATTTCGGGGAAAGGGGCGCTTCCCGGGACTTTGTGGCCGGCGTCTCTTGCTATGTGGGGGGGCTTCTCATCGCAAGGCGGGACGCGGCGGGTGGGCGGGGTCCGATGAAGGACCGGTATTCGTCCGAGTCTCCGCTCTCCGCCACGTGGCGCCCGGCCGCCCGGGAACGGGCCGTCCTGGTCGGGCTGAGCCGGGGCGACGGTGAGGCCTCGCTGAACGAGCTGGCGGGGCTGTCGCGGGCAGCCGGCGCCGAACCGGTTGGCCGGATCGTCCAGGCCCGGACCACCGCGGATCCGGCCACGTTCGTCGGCAAGGGGAAGGTCCAGGAGCTGCACGACGCGGTGCATCGGACGGACGCGGACGCCGTGATCCTGGACGACGAGCTGTCTCCCGGCCAGCTCCGGAACCTGGAGGAGCGCCTGAAGGTCAAGGTCCTTGACCGGACCGCGCTGATCCTCGACATCTTCGCGTTGCACGCCCGGTCGGGCGAGGGCAAGGCCCAGGTCGAACTGGCCCAGCTGAGCTACCTCTTGCCCCGCCTGCGCGGATGGGGTGAGGCCATGTCCCGGCTGGGCGGCGGGATCGGGACGCGGGGACCGGGCGAGACGAAGCTCGAGGTGGACCGGCAGCACATCCGGCGGCGGATCACGAAGCTGAGGCGGGACATCAAGGACCTGTCGAAGAGCCGGGCTGTGAAGCGCGGCAGCAGGGAGCGGTCGGGGATCGGCCAGGTGGCGTTGGCGGGCTACACGAACTCGGGGAAATCGACCCTCATGAACGCGATGACGAACGCGGA
>JBKPGU010000194.1:0-5375 GCA_046729535.1 Actinomycetota bacterium | reverse complement strand
GAACTGGGGCGACTCGCCGAGACGTACATGGGTGCCGGCGAGCTGGTTCCCGACGACGTCGTGGTCGCGATGGTCCTGTCGAGCCTCGAAGTGATCGCGGACGGGTTCATGCTGGACGGCTTCCCCAGGACGATCCCGCAGGCGGAGGCTCTGGACGGAGGGCTGGCGGTGGCCGGCCGACCGCTCCACGCCGCGCTCGCCCTGATGATCGACGACGAGATCGCGGTGAAGCGGATCGCGGGCCGCCGAACCTGCGCGAACTGCCAGACGCCCTACAACATCGAGCTCGACCCACCGAAGGTGGCCGGGGTGTGCGACCGGTGCGGAGGCCCGTTGGTCCAGCGCCCCGACGACGCCGAGGACGTCGTTCGGCGCCGCCTCGAGGTCTACAACGAGAGCACCGCCCCGCTGCTCAAGAACTACTCCGAGCGGGGACTTCTCCGCGAGGTCGATGCTTTCGGCACCGAGGACGAGGTGTTCGAACGAGCGGTGGCCGCGCTCGGCGATCTCCCGGCGGACTGACGAGGTGCGCTGGTGATCATCTTCAAGTCGCCCGACGAGGTGGAGAAGATGCGCAAGGCCGGGCAGATCGTGGCCGGGACCATCGATCGCCTCGCCCAAGCCGTCTCGCCAGGCATGACCACGGCCCATCTGGACGCTCTGGCGGAGCAAACGATGCGCTCGATGGGCGCCGTCCCGTCGTTCAAGGGCTACCGAGGGTTCCCGGGGACCATCTGCACCTCGCTCAACGAGCAGGTCGTCCACGGGATCCCCGGAAAGCGGGCCATCAAGGAGGGGGACATCCTGAAGCTGGACGTCGGGGCGGTGTGGGAGGGTTACCACGCCGACTCGGCCATCAGCATGTTCGTCGGTGAGCCCCCGTCCGACGTCGCCGAGAAGCTGGTCCGGGTGACCGAGGAGTCCCTCGAGGCGGGGATCGCCGTGCTCCAGCCGGGTGGGCGTCTCTCGGACGTGGGCCATGTCGTCGAGCAGGTTGTCGAGGGAGCCGGCTTCAGTTGCGTCCGGGAGTATGCGGGGCACGGGGTTGGTCGGGCCCTCCACGAAGACCCTCAGGTCCCGAACTACGGCGAGCCGGGCCGAGGCCCAGTCATCCGCCCCGGGCTGGTCGTTGCCATCGAGCCGATGGTCAACGTGGGCGGCTGGCGGACGCGGCTCCTGGCCGACCGGTGGACGGTCGTCACGGCCGACAAGAGCCTCTCTGCCCACTTCGAACACACGATCGCCGTGACGGACGACGGCCCCGAGGTCCTCACGGCCCGAGGCACCTGACCTGAGCCCACGATCACCGATCCCGACTTGACGATTCCCCGGCGATGTGCAACTCTAGGGTTGCACATGGCCCTGGAAACGCTGAAGGGAGGCGCAGGATGACACGCGACACCATCGAGCGGGAGCTGATCCTGAAGGCACCGATCGAGTTCGTCTGGACTGCTCTCACGGACCCGGACCACGTCTCAGGATGGTTCGGCATCCACACGGAGATCGACCTGCGGCCCGGCGGAAGGGCGGTCTTCGGTTGGCCCAAGGAGGGGCAGTTCCGGGCGGTGGTGGACGAGGTCGATCCCCTGCGGACGTTCGCTTACCGCTGGTGCCTGGAGCGAGACACGCCCATCGAGCAGGGTCCGACGACGCTGGTTCGATTCACGTTGGAGGAGGTGGTGGACGGAACGCGCCTCCGCCTCGTGGAGTCGGGGTTCGCATCGCTGCCCGAAGGGGTTCGCGACCGGCATCTCGCCGACAACACGAAGGGTTGGATCGAGGAGTTGGGGGAGCTCGAGGCATTCGTGGAGGCGCGGCAACCGGCGTGAAGGCAGCGCGGTCCGCGACATCCTCAGAGGCGATCTTCGCCGCCCTGGCCGACCCGACCCGACGGACCATCCTCGAGTGGCTGTCGCTCGAAGGGCCCTCCACCGCGACAGAGCTGGCCCGGCGCTTGCCGATCACCCGCCAAGCTGTGGTGAAGCACGTGCGCGCGCTCGTCGAGGCCGGGGTGGTGATCGGGGCCAGGGAGGGGCGCGAGGTCAGATATCGACTCGTCCCGGAATCGATGACCGCAGCCTCCCGATGGATCGATGGGCTCGCCGCGCGCTGGGATTATCGGCTGGACCGGCTGCGTTCCCAGGTCGAGGCCCGCCAAGTCGATCGATAGACGCTCTGCTGGGGAGGCCCTATACTTGCACTCCGCTGCAGCGCAGCTGGAGCGTTTTTTGGCATGTCGAGAGGAACCCCGGGAGCTTGGCGAAGAAGGATGCGATCGAGGTCGAAGGGACAGTTGTCGAGCCCCTTCCTAACGCCATGTTCCGGGTCGAGTTGGACAATGGACACAGGGTCCTGACGCACATCTCGGGAAAGATGCGCATGAACTACATCAGGATCCTCCCGGGTGATCGGGTTCTGGTGGAGCTCTCCCCCTACGACCTGACCAGGGGGCGGATCGTGTACCGGTACCGGTAGCCCGCAATGAGATCGAAGGGACCGCAGGCAGATGAAGGTTCGGCCGTCCGTGAAGAGGATCTGCGACCAGTGCAAGGTCGTTCGGCGTCGCGGCCGGATCATGGTCATCTGTCCGAAGGACCCACGCCACAAGCAGCGGCAAGGCTAAGGGGTTGAGGTAAATTGGCTCGGATCGCAGGCGTCGACCTTCCTCGCGAGAAGCGCGTGGACATCGCGCTCCGCTACATCTACGGCATCGGCCCCACCCGGGCCAAGCAGACCGTGGAGTCCCTGAGCATCGACGGCGGCAGGAAGGTCCGAGACCTGACCGACGAAGAGGTCACGAAGATCCGTGCCTGGCTCGAGCGCAACTACAAGGTCGAGGGAGACCTCCGGAGGGAAGTCGCCCAGGACATCAAGCGCAAGATCGAGATCGGTTCGTACCAGGGTATCCGGCACCGTCGCAGCCTCCCTGTTCGCGGCCAGCGCACCCATACCAACGCGCGCACGCGTAAAGGCCCCAAGAAGACGGTCGGGGTCAAACGGAAGAAGTAGGCTGGGCGGGGGGTTGGAGGGGATCAGATGGCAAAGCCCAAGGTGAAGAAAGCTCGCCGGCGCGAGAAGAAGAACGTCTCGCACGGGCAAGCGCACATCAAGTCCACCTTCAATAACACCATCGTCACCATCACCGACCTCGAGGGGAACACGCTCTCGTGGGCCAGCGCGGGGAACGTGGGCTTCAAGGGCTCACGCAAGTCAACGCCGTTCGCGGCCCAGCTGGCCGCCGAGGCGGCCGCGCGCCGAGCTCAGGAGCACGGGCTGACGAAGGTCGACGTGTTCGTGAAGGGCCCAGGGTCCGGGAGGGAGACGGCGATCCGCTCGCTGGCAGCCACCGGCCTCGAGATCCTCGGCATCCAGGACGTCACGCCGGTGCCGCACAACGGCTGCCGGCCGCGGAAGCGGCGACGCGTCTAGGCGTCGACGCTTCACCACGGAAGGCCCCCGGCGCAGACGTCCGGGGGAGGAAACGAGGCGGGGCAGAAACGGATGATCCCCCGCCAAGGAGGTTGGTCAGTTGCTCATCGTCGCAAGGCCCCAGATCCAGGAAGAGACACTCACGCCCACGCGGGCGAAGTTCGCCATCGAGCCGCTCCAGCCGGGGTTCGGGTACACGCTGGGGAACGCCCTGAGAAGGACGCTGCTCTCGTCGATCCCGGGCACCGCCATCTCGTCGGTTCGGATCGACAGCGTGCTGCACGAGTTCTCGACCATCCCGAAGGTGACCGAGGACGTCACCGACATCATCCTCAACCTCAAGCAGCTCGTGCTCCGGTCGGAGGTCGACGAGCCGGTTTCGGCCTACGTCAGGGCCAAGGGCCCGGCGGACGTCACGGCCGCGGACATCCAACCGCCCGCCGGAGTGGAGATCCTGAACCCCGACCTCCACATCGCCACGCTGACCCGCGGGGCGAACCTGGAGATCGAGATGACCGTCCAGCGCGGCGTCGGATACGTCACCGCCGAGCGGAACAAGAACCCCCGGGACCCCATCGGGGTCATCCCCGTGGACTCGATCTTCTCGCCCGTTCGTAGGGTCACGTACGCCGTGGAGAACACCCGGGTCGAGCAGATGACCGACCGTGATCGGCTGATCCTGGACGTTGAGACCGACGGGTCGATCACTCCTCGCGAGGCGGTGGCCTCGGCCGGCAGCACGCTCTCCGAGCTGGTCAACCTGTTCGGAGATCTGGCCGAGAGCCAGGGGCTCCAGGTTGGCCCGGCCCAGCAGGACACCGAGCTGACCGGCGACCTGGCCCTGACGGTGGAGGACCTGAACCTTTCGGTTCGCTCCTACAACTGCCTGAAGCGCGAGGGCATCAACACCGTCGGCGACCTGGTCCAGAAGAGCGAGGCCGAGCTGATGGACATCCGCAACTTCGGACAGAAGTCCATCGACGAGGTCAAGGCGAAGCTCGACGAGCTCGGGCTCTCGCTCCGGGAGGACTGATGCCGAGGCCGCGGAAGGGGCCTCGCCTGGGAACCGGCCCGGACCACGAGCGGCTGATGCTGGCGGGGATCGCCGCCCAGCTGTTCGAGCATGGGAAGGTCCGGACCACCGAGGCGAAGGCCAAGGCCGTCCGGCCCTTGGCCGAGCACCTCATCACGTTCGCCAAGCGGGGCGACGTGCACGCCCGGCGACAGGTGCTGAAGACCGTCCCGGACCGCGACGTGGTCCACAAGCTCTTCTCGGAGATCGGACCGCGGTACGCCGAACGCAACGGGGGCTACACGCGCATCCTCAAGCTCGGGCAGCGCAAAGGCGATGGGGCGCCGATGGCGCTCATCGAACTGATGCCGGAGGAGGAGTAGCAGCGGGCGACCGCCCCGTAGGTCGGCGGGCTCCGCTTCGCGGAACCTTCCCTCGGCCACGCCTTCGTGCGGCCTCAGTCCAGATGTTCCGCTGCGCGGACCCGCCGACCGTCACGTCCCCCCACCGTCCTTCGTGGCTTCTTGAGAATAGATGAGTGTCGTCAGGCTCCTCTTGGCCTACGACGGGACGGCGTTTCGGGGGTGGGCTCGGCAGCCCCACGTTCGGACCGTGCAGGGCGTTCTGGAGGAAGCGCTGGGGCGGATGCTTGGGGAGGTGCCGAAGCTGTCCGTCGCGGGCAGAACCGATGCTGGAGTGCACGCTTCCGGGCAGGTCGCGTCGTTCGTGGCGCCGCATGGCGTCGACATCGGGCGGATCCAGCGGGGGCTGAACGGGATCCTCGGGCCCGAAGTGGTGGCCCGGGAGGTGTCGGTGGCCAAGAGCTCGTTCGATGCCCGCCATAGCGCCATGGGGCGTGAGTACGTGTACCGGATCCGAACGGCGCCGGCCCCCGATCCCTTCGTAGCACGGTTCGTCTGGCACCGGCCGGGTG
>JBKPGU010000193.1:0-3063 GCA_046729535.1 Actinomycetota bacterium | reverse complement strand
GGCTGGACTCGTTCAACACCGGGGTCCAGACCGGCGGCTACCGCTCCCCCATGCGCCGGGGCGAGACTCTCGACCTCTCGCCGGAGGACGGGAAGCGGTACGGCGTGGCCGACGGGGAACTGGTCCGGGTGAGCTCCCGTCGCGGATCGGTCGAGGCCCCCATCCGGTTCGACACGTCGCTCCGTCCCGGGCTGGCCTTCATGACGGTGCACTTCGGCGACGACGTCATGACGAACCTCCTGACCATCGACGCCACCGATCCGAAGTCGGGCACCGCGGAGTTCAAGGCGTCCGCCATCCGCATCGACAGGCTCGACGTGGGGAACGGGCACGGCCGGGCGAAGCGCCAGGGGGCGAAGGCCTGATGGATCTCCACCTGCTCGAGGCCACGCCGACGGCCGATGAGCAGGCGGCGGTCGACGAAGTGCTCGGGTCTCCGGGAACGGGCTGGGAAGGTGGCGAGCGCCGCCCCGAGCTGGAGGGTCATGTCGCCCGCGGGGGCCATGAAGCCAGAGCCAAGCGCGACCTTCTATTGCCTGCCCTCCACGCGCTCCAGGCGAGAGCGGGCTGGATCAGCGCGGGAGCACTCGGCTACATCTGCCGGCGCCTGACCATCCCCCCTGCCGAGGCCTACGGCGTCGCCAGCTTCTACGCGATGTTCTCGCTCGAACCACGACCCTCCACCGTGGTCCACGCCTGTGACGACATCGCGTGTTCGGTGAACGGCGCGGAAGAGCTGTGCGCGGGCCTCGAACGCGAGCTCGGCCCGGCGGGCGAGCCTGCCCAGGACGGTCGAGTCACCTGGAAACGCAGCCCCTGCCTCGGGATGTGCGACTCGGCCCCCGTTGCGTTCCTCCAGCGATCGGGCCGCGGGAAGCTCGGTTGCCTCACCATCGCCCCAGCCACCTCCACCCAGATCCTGGAGGAAGTGGCAGGGCGTCGTCTCCTCGTCAAGAGCTCGCCTTCGAGCGTTCGGGCGGAGCCGGGCCCGGGGCCTTCGATCGTTCGCCGGTTCGGGCTGGTCGATCCATCCTCGGTGGACGACTACCTGGCGCACGGCGGTTACGAGCAGCTTCGGGCCGCGCTCGAACTCGGCCCGGATGGCGTCATCGCCGAAGTCAAGGAATCGAAACTCCTCGGCAGGGGCGGCGCAGCCTTTCCCACCGGGGTGAAGTGGGAGGCAGTCGCCACGCAGGCGGTGCGCCCCCACTACTTCGTCTGCAACGCCGATGAGTCGGAACCCGGCACCTTCAAGGACCGCTTGCTCATGGAGAGCGACCCGTTCGGGGTGATCGAAGCCCTGACCATCGCTGGGTTCGCCACGGGGTCCGAGCGCGGCTACCTCTACATCCGTGGCGAGTATCCGTTCGCGTTCCTCCGCTTGGAGGCCGCGATCGAACAGGCGCGGGCCCACGGCTTCCTCGGCCACGACATCATGGGCGAGGGGTTCGCGTTCGACATCGAGCTCCGTCGGGGCGCGGGTGCCTACATCGCTGGAGAAGAAACCGCGCTGTTCAACTCCATCGAAGGGAAGCGGCCGGAGCCGCGCAACAAGCCGCCGTTCCCGGTGACGCACGGCCTGTTCGGGAGGCCCACCGGGGTGAACAACGTCGAGACGCTGGTCAACGTGCTGGAGATCCTGCGGATGGGCGGCGCTGCGTACGCGCGGACCGGCACGGCCGACTCGACCGGTACACGGCTGTTCTGTCTCTGCGGGTGCGTCGAACGGCCCGGCGCGTACGAGGTGGAGTTCGGCCAGACGCTCCGCGACGCTCTGGCGCTGGCCGGCGGGGTGCGGGACGGGAGGCCCCTGCAGGCGGTCCTGCTGGGGGGAGCGGCCGGGTCGTTCCTCACGCCCGATGAGATCGACCTCCCACTGACCTTCGAGGGCGCCCGGGCCGCGGGCGTGAGCCTCGGGTCCGGCGTGGTCATGGTGTTCGACGACACGGTGGACCTCGACGTCATTTGCCTGCGGATCGCCCGCTTCTTTCGCGACGAATCCTGTGGGCAATGCGTGCCGTGCCGGGTCGGAACGGTGCGTCAGGAGGAGCTGCTGCACCGACTCGCGGCCGGGACGCCCATCGGGTCACGTCGGGACGAGCTCGGCCTGCTCGACGAGATCGCCCAGGCCATGCGGGACGCCTCGATCTGCGGCCTGGGGCAGACCGCCTCGAGCGCGGTCCAATCGGCCATCGCGAAGCTCGGCGTCTTCAACGGAGGGCCGATGCGGTGACCACCACCCCTTTGCCGATCGACGCCCCGCGCCGCCTGATCGAACTGACCATCGACGACGATCCGGTGCGGGTGCCGGAGGGCGTCAGCCTCCTGGACGCATGTCGCGGGAGGGGCATCGACACCCCGACACTCTGCTTCCTGGAGAACCTGACGCCGGTCAACGCCTGCCGCGTCTGCGTGGTCGAGGTCGAGGGCTCGAGGGCACTGGTGCCGGCGTGCTCCCGTCCAGCCGAGCCTGGGATGGTGGTGAGCACCGACAGCGAACGCGTTCGTCTGTCGCGGAAGCTCGTCCTGGAGCTGCTGTCCTCATCGGTGGACATGTCGGTTGCTCCTCAGGTCCCGGCGTACCTGGATCGGTACGGGGCGCGCCCGGAGCGGTTCGGACCGTCGGCCTCTCCTGCGGCCGACGGGGTCCGGGACGCACTCCAGCCGGGAGAGCACGAACCGCCGGACCCCCAGGTGGCCGCCACGGTCGACCAACCGGTCAAGGTCGACAACGACCTGTACGTTCGCGACTACTCGCGCTGCATCCTCTGCTACAAGTGCGTGGAGGCCTGTGGCGTCGACGCCCAGAACACGTTCGCCATCGCGGTAGCCGGCCGGGGATTCGACGCCCGCATCTCCACCGAGTTCGCCGTGCCGCTGACCGAGTCGGCCTGCGTTTATTGCGGTAACTGCATCGGCGTGTGTCCGACGGGAGCCCTCATGTTCAAGACGGAGCACGACATGCGGGCTGAGGGGACATGGGACGAGGACGCCCAGTCGAGGACCGATACCATCTGCCCCTACTGCGGCGTGGGCTGCACGCTCACACTGCATGTGCAGGAC
>JBKPGU010000192.1:0-9093 GCA_046729535.1 Actinomycetota bacterium | reverse complement strand
ACCAGGACGGGAACCCCGTCTCACTGGAGGATCTCCAGGGCCGCTGGGTGGTGTTGTGGTGGTTCCCCGAGGCATTCACCGCCGGTTGAACGATGGAGGGCAGGGGGTTCCGTGACCGAGCCCCGGAGTTCGTGGAAGCCGGTGCCGAGGTGCTGGGGATCTCGTTCGACCCGCCCGAGAGGAACAAGGGGTTCGCCCAGAAGAACGGGTTTCCGTTTCGGCTGCTCTCGGACGTGGACCGGAAGGTGGGCGAGGCTTACGAGACGAAGCGGGCGCCGGCCGAGCGGAGCCCGGAGAACGCCAAGCGCCGGACATACCTGATCGACCCCGAGGGAACGATCGTGAAGTCCTATCGGGTAACCGACATCCCCGCCCATCCCGACCAGGTCCTGGCGGATCTCCGGGAGCTCCAGGAGCGGGCGCCGGCCTGATCTGCACGGGTTGCGAACTCCCGACGGGCAGGACGATGCTGGGGGGGTGAGCGTTTCCGCCATCCCCGAGGTCCGGGCGCCGCGAGGGCAGGATCTCTCTTGCCAGGGCTGGCCGCAGGAAGCGGCGATGCGGATGCTCATGAACAACCTCGATCCCGAGGTGGCCGAGCGACCCCAGGACCTCATCGTGTACGGCGGCACAGGCAAGGCAGCTCGAAGCTGGGACGCCTTCCGCCAGATCGTTCGGGTCCTTCGGAAGCTGGAAGGCGACGAGACGCTCCTCATCCAGTCCGGCAAGCCGGTGGGCGTGTTCCGGACCCAGCCCTCGGCCCCCCGGGTGCTGATCTCGAACGCGATGCTGGTGCCGAAGTGGGCCGACTGGGAGACGTTCTGGGAGTTGGAGCGGGCCGGCCTGACTATGTACGGCCAGATGACGGCGGGGTCGTGGATCTACATCGGCTCGCAGGGCATCCTGCAGGGGACCTTCGAGACGCTCGGCGAGTTGGCCGCCCAGCGCTTCGGCGGCTCGCTGAAGGGCCGGGTGGTCCTCACGGCCGGCCTTGGCGGGATGGGCGGCGCCCAGCCCCTGGCCATCACCATGAACGATGGGGTGGCCCTGTGCGTAGAAGTCGACCCGGCCCGCATCGAACGCCGCATCAAGACGCGCTACCTGGATCGAGAGACGGCCGACCTGGACGAGGCCGTACGGTGGGCGGACGAGGCGCGAGCGGCGGACGAAGCGGTCTCCGTCGGGGTCCTCGGCAACGCCGCCGAGGTCTTCCCGGAGCTCCTTCGCCGGGGGTTCGTGGCCGACGTGGTGACCGACCAGACCAGCGCCCACGACCCGCTGGGCGGGTACGTGCCCAGCGGCCTCGACCTCGGGGCGGCAGCCGAGCTGCGGGCGGAGGACCCCGACGCCTACGTCCGCCGGGCATACGAGTCCATGATCGGTCACGTCGAAGCGATGGTCGGGTTCCTGGACAACGGCTCGGTGGTCTTCGACTACGGGAACAACCTCCGTGCCGGGGCGCAGCAGGGCGGGCTCTCACGCGACCGTGCGTTCGCCTTTCCGGGATTCGTGCCCGCCTTCATCCGCCCGATGTTCTGCGAGGGCAAGGGGCCGTTCCGGTGGGTGGCGCTCTCGGGCGACCCCGGCGACATCGTGGCCACGGACCGGGTCGTGGCCGGCCTGTTCCCGGAGAACGAACGGCTGGCCCGATGGCTGCGGATGGCCGAAGAGCGTGTGGCGTTCCAAGGGCTTCCGGCCCGGATCTGCTGGCTGGGGTACGGCGAACGGGACCGCGCCGGCCTGGCCTTCAACGAGCTGGTTGAGAAGGGCGAAGTCTCCGCGCCCATCGTGATCGGCCGCGACCACCTGGACGCCGGCAGCGTGGCCTCCCCGTACCGCGAGACCGAGGGCATGCGGGACGGCAGCGACGCCATCGCCGACTGGCCGATCCTGAACGCCTTGCTCAACACCGCGGCGGGTGCGCACTGGGTGAGCGTCCATCACGGCGGCGGCGTCGGAATCGGGTATTCGATCCACGCGGGGATGGTGGTGGTGGCCGACGGGACCGAGGACTCGGCGGGCCGGTTGCAACGGGTCCTGACCACCGACCCGGGCACCGGGGTGATGCGACACGCCGACGCCGGCTACGACGAAGCGCTTGCCACGGCCAAGGAGCGCGGCGTTCGCCTCCCCTGGCTCGAATAGCCTCCCCTCAGGCTCACGAACCCGTCGTTCCCCCACCGCCTTCGTGCTCAGGCACGACCGGCTCGAGCGGTTTCGTGGCCAGGATCACCTTCCAGCCGGGGATGGGCGGGAGATCTGACGGGACGCCGGGGTAGTCCGCTCGCACCTCGGCCTCCAGCCCCACGTTCCGCAGGAGCGCAGCCACCTCCTCGGGGTCGTAGAGGCGAAGCACGTGGTGCTCGTCGGTTCGGACGTAGCATCCGTCGCCGTCCTTGTGGAACATCGTGATGTACCGGTCCGATTGAGCGCCGGTCTCCTCGGCACGCATGTACAGCGTCCACCGATCGCGATCGTGGAACTGCTGTCGTGCTCCTCCCTCTCTGCCGGGCATGGCGATGTCGAACAGGAACACGCCGCCGGGAGCGAGGGCGTCGAAGACCCTGCTGCCCAGCTGTTTCAGCTCCCCGAGTCCGGCCCGTGGATCGGTGGCGTAGTTGAGCGCCTCCCCGACGGCCGTGACCGCCACGGCGCCGGGGAGTTCGAAATCGAGCAGGGAGCCCTCATGGAACGAGGCCTGGGGCGCGTGCTTCCGGGCCAGCTCGATCATGGCGGGCGAGATGTCGACCCCGACCACGTCGTAGCCGGCGTCCGACACGATGCGGGCGAGGATCCCTGAGCCGCACCCCAGGTCGACCACCGTCCCATGGCCGAGCCCGGCCTCCGCCAGCAGCGACAGGAGGTCTTCGGCCGCGATCTTCGCCAGCTTGCCGAAGTTCTCGTGGTGGATGATGGCCTGGTCCGGCCCGTAGAAGAGGTCGCCCATCCGTCTCACCCTCCCACGATTCCCCT
Organism: Actinomycetota bacterium; assembly: GCA_046729535.1. Taxonomy (GTDB): domain Bacteria; phylum Actinomycetota; class UBA4738; order UBA4738; family UBA4738; genus JBKPGU01. The sequence continues at coordinate 6,120 of JBKPGU010000192.1, read as the reverse complement.
GCCGTTCGCCATCGCCTGACCGGCCTCCAGCGTCGAACATGCCAGGGCCCGTACCATTCGTCGGACATGCGCGATGCGATGAGGGTCGGGCTTCTCGGTTGCGGGCACGTCGGCGCCGCCGTGGCCCGTATGCTCCACGAGAACACCGGGGAGATCGAACGGCGGGCCGGCCGGCGGATCGAGGTCAGCCGCGTGGCGGTGCGAGACGTGGCCAAGGACCGTTCCGTCCCGGTGTCACCGGACTTGTTCACCGACGACGCCGCCGGGGTCGTGCGGGACCCGGACATCGACGTCGTGGTCGAGGTGATGGGCGGTCTCGAACCCGCCCGCTCGCTGCTCCTCGACGCGTTCGACGCCGGGAAGCCCGCGGTCACCGCGAACAAGGAGCTGCTGGCAGCCCAGGGGAAGGAGCTGGTCGACGCGGCGGCGAAGGCGGGGGTCGAGCTCCTGTACGAGGCCGCGGTCGGCGGTGGCATCCCTCTTATCCGGCCGCTGCGGGAGCACCTGGCCGGCGACCGGATCGTCCGATTCATGGGGATCGTGAACGGTACGACCAACTACATCCTGACCAGGATGACCGAGAACGGTGCCTCGCTGGAAGAAGCCGTGGCCGAGGCCAAGTCGCTGGGCTACGCGGAGGCCGATCCCACCGCGGACGTGGGCGGATTCGACGCCGCGGCCAAGGCCGCGATCCTGGCCACGATCGCGTATGACGTCCCGGTCGGGTCGGCGGACGTTCACCGCGAGGGGATCGAAAACGTCAGTGCCGCGGATATCGGTTTCGCCCGACGGCTGGGGTTCGTGGTGAAGCTGCTGGCCATCGCCGAAGCGGTCGGTGAGGAGGTGTCGGTCCGGGTCTATCCCGCCATGATCCCCGCCGACCATCCCCTTGCGTCGGTTCGGGAGAGCTTCAACGCCGTCTTCATCGAGGGTCAGCGGGTCGGTCCGCTGATGCTGTACGGCAGGGGTGCCGGCGGCGACCCGACGGCGACTTCGGTGGTGGGCGACATCATCGACATCGCCAGGAGCTTCGGCGACGGGCATCCCAGCCCGATGCCACGTTCCCATCCTGGACGATCCGCGGAGGTCCCGCTACGCCGGATCCGGCCCATCGAGGAGATGTCTGCCCAGTACTACGTCCTGATGCGCGTGGCCGACCGGCCGGGAGTCCTGGCCGCCATCGCCACGGTGTTCTCGGAGCACGAGGTTTCGATCAAGTCGGTGTGGCAGGAGGGCCACGGCGAGGAGGCCCAGCTGGTCCTGGTGACCCACCGCGAACCTGAGCACGCACTGCAGGCGTGCGTGAGCGACCTGCGGACGTTGGACGCGGTGAAAGAGATCAGCTCGGTGATCCGGGTCGAAGCCGCCGAACCCTAAGTCGGTTCAGCCTCTCTCAGCTACAGCCCGAGGTCCTTCTTGGCCAGCTCCACGCCTTCGACCATGTTCTTGAGCTTGGCGTAGGCCACGTCCCAGGAGCGCGTGCGCAGGCCGCAGTCCGGCGTGACGTGGATCCGCGCGGGGTCGGCGAAGACGTCGACTGCGTAGAGGATTCGGTCCCGGACCAGCTCGGGTGGCTCGATGAAGTCCGTGTGGATGTCCAGCACCCCAAGGCCCAGGGCCGGCTTGTACGGCAGGTCCCGGAACTTCGAGATGACGTGGTAGCCGGGCCGGTCGTCGTGCTTCCTCCCGAGCCCCCGGCTGTCGTAGTTCGCGAAGCCAACGCAGAACTGCTTGCAGCCGGTCATTGCCTCGATGCCGGGGAAGAACAGCTTGTAGTCCGAGAAGCACAGGTGCGTGGAAAACACCGCGTCCAGCCCCTGAACGCTCTCGTTGAAGCTCTCGGCGAAGATCTCGAGCTCCTCCGGGTCGGTGGAGCCGCCCGGCTCGTCGATCTGGATCCACCTGGCGCCGAGGCCGATCAGCGCCTCGAGGTTTGGCCGGATCATGTGGCGAGCGACGTCCAGGATGAACTGCCGCCGGGCCTGGTGTCGGCCGGCCTTGCGGATGGCGTGCGAGCCGTGTTCGCCGTTGTCCTTCAGGTAGTGCTCGTCGAACGACCAGTCGGCGATGGTGTACGCCCCGGTGATCGGCACCTTCAGGTCCGCCTGGGCGACCGACCGGAGGAACGCGAACTCCTCGTTGTGGTACGGCTCCTTGAGGGAGATGGGGCCGGTCACCGCAGCCTTCGAGTAGTACTTGTTATCGAAGGCCCGAACGCTGCCTCTCCATTCGAACCCGTTGGCGTGGGCCACGGCCCAGGCGTACATCTCGCTGCGCTGCTGCTCGCCGTCGTAGACGACGTCCAACCCGGCCGACTCGAGCATCCGCACCCCGTATCTGCTGGACCACTTCTTGATGTCGTCCTTCTTCGACTTTTCCACCGGGGAGCGGGCCAGGAGGTCGAGCAGCTCCTGGTGGTTGGGGACCTGCACCAGCTCGCCCCACCGTCGGGCCTCCTCGATGTCCCGGTCCTCCAGCTTCTTGCCCGCGTAAGCCTTCACCCGCCAGCCGGGCTTGTCCAGCGAGCCGATCTCATGGGTCAGCAGCGGGCGATCGATGGGAAGCTCGTCGGCGGTATTCGGGGTGGTCATCGCAGCAGCTCCTTCAGGCGACCGGCGATCTCTCCCAGGCGCAGCACCTTCTGCCGCGCCACGTCCCGGGGCAGGAACTCCAGCTCGCAGTTCGAAGACAGATACAGGTCCGGTGGCGAGAGCGTCTCGAGGATCTGTCGGGCGAACTCGGCGGTCGGTTCCACCGGCTCGATCGGCGAGCTTCGGCCGTCGAGCGCGCCGGCCAGCACAGCAACCGGCCAGTCGGTCCCCAGTGCCTCGGGGTCGGTCTGGACGAAGTCGAAGCCGACGGCGTCCACCGGCAGCTCGCGAAGCTGGCCGGCGTAAGGGGCCGCGTCACCGAAGTACGTGTGGAGGACCATCTTGGCGTCGGTCCCGGAGAGACCTTCGCGGACCGCGCTGAGGGCTTTACCGAACGGCTCCCAATCGCCCGGTGCGGTCCCGTAGTACACCAGCCACGGCTCCTGGAGGTGGATCAGCTCGTAGCCGCGAGCCGCCAGGGCCTGCGCCACCGGGCGGAGGACGCCCTGCGCCAGTTCGACCATCAGTTCGTTGCGGTCTCGCCCGGCCTGAGCGGCTCGGGCGAACAGGAACGGCGATGGGAGCGTGGCGACCCGGGGCTCGGGGACGTCCGCGTGGTCATCGAACACCGCAGGGAGCGGAGCCCGGAGGCGGATCTCGTCGCCGGGCTCGGGGGCCCGGAAGAAGGAGTTGTTGTCGAACCATCGGACGAGCGTTCGCGCCTCCATCCCCTCGACGGTTTCGGCGAGCGGCCGGAAGATGTCCTGCCACTTCAGAAGTCCGTCGGAGAAGTAGTCCAGACCCGCTTCCTGCTGCGCCTGGATGAGATCCTCGCGGTCCCGCTTGAACTGGACCTCGACCTCGTCGGGCGAGGTTCGGCCCCGTTCGAGACCTCGGGTGGCTGCCACCACGTCCTCCGACCGGGGAAAGACCCCGTGTTGGTACGCCTTGATCAAGGTCGCTTCCTCCTCAGCTGCCCGCGTTCCGGGCGCATATCCGGCGAAGTCTAGTGGGGCCGGCGACTCGGTGACTCGGCCTCAGGCGTGGATCCGGGCAACCACCTGCGGGCTCCGGAGCTCGCGAAGGGCGTCCGTTGCGACCCATCGGGCCGCGCCCGTGCCGGTGGCCTGGATCCGAAGGGCGGTCTCCACCGCCAGGGCGTTCAATGCCAGGCTCCGCTTTCCTGTTGCCCGAAGCGCCCAGCTCACTGCCTTCTTGACGAAGTTCCTGGGATCGTCCGCTTCCTGCTCGATGACGGCGAGGAACGGGTGGAACCGGTCGTCCGAGGATCGCTTGTCATTCACGGCCAGTTGGGCCATCAGCGAAAACGCCGCCCGCTTCACGAACTCCTCCCCGCGGCCCGCCCACTCGGCCGCCTTCGAGTAGCCCCACGGCGTCCGGTCGAACAACGCCCCGCAGCACTGGTCGACGAGGTCCCAGGAATCGAAGTCACCCACCCAGGCCTCCATCTGCGCTTCGGTGACGGCTGCGGGTTCATCTACGAGGGCCGCCAGGATCCGGGCCTCATGGATCCCCGACGCCCACAAGGCGAGCGCGAGATCGTGGTTCTTTCCTTCCCGGCGAGCGATCCTCCGGAGTTGGGGCATCGAGATTCCAAGGGCCCGCCGGGTCTGGATCCCGAACCGGGCCTGCCCTTCCCGGCCTGCGGGGTCGCCCAGCGACCGGAGTTCGGCCACGATGCGCTGTGCGCGGTTCCGAGCCGTTCCTCCTGCCGACCCTGCGCCGCGTGGTGCGGTGGTCCGGCCGGGAGCCTGTCCGGTCTGCTTCGTCACGAACCGCTGGCGGCCGGTTGCGCGAGGGCCGGCTCCCACTCCGCCGTCACGGCGCGGACCCGGGAGACGATCTCCTGCTGGTCGACCTTGACCAGCCGGCCGTCCTCGACTATCGGCTCGCCGCCGACCAGAACTCGTCGGATGGCCTGCGGCTGCATGGCGTACACGACCTGTTGGGGAGCGGTTCGTGCGGGCTGGAGGGAGAGCTCGTTCAGATCGACCACCACCAGGTCGGCAGCATGATCGGCGGCGATCCTGCCGACCGGTAGGCCGAGGATCTCGCCGCCACGCGCGGTGCCCATGGGGAACGTCTCGTCGGCGCCCAGGACCGAGGCGTCGGCCGCGGAGGCCTTCGCAACCAGCGCGGCCATGCGCATCTCCTCGAAGATCGACTGGCGATTGTTCGTGCACCCCCCGTCGGTGCCGAGGCAAACGGGAATCCCGCGTTCGAGCATCTTCCTGACGGGGGCGATGCCGTCGCCGAGGAAGGCGTTCGCAGACGGGTTGTGCACCACCTTGACCCCGCGCTCGGCCATGACCGCCAGGTCGTCGTCGTCGACCCACACGCAGTGGATCATCACCGTGCGCTCCGAAAGGACGCCCAGCGAATCGAGATAGGCAACGGGGGACCGGCCGTGCAGTTCGAGCGATCGCTCGCGCTCGTACGCGCCCTCGGCCACATGGATATGGAACGGGATGCCGAACTCCGCCGCCAGGTCGGCCCCGGACTGGATCATCTCGGGGCTGGCGGCATGGATCGAATGGGGAGCCGGCTGGGGGAAGGCCATCCTGTCTCCCTGCAGCGCCGCGTGCAAGGCGCGGAAGTTCGCCTCGGCCTGCCGAGGCGTCTCCTGGAATCGGGCCGGCGCGCCGGTCCAGTCGTACATCGAGCGAGCCAGCACCAGCCGGATGCCGACCCGCTTGGCCGCCTCGACCACCGCGAGATCGTTGTCGTTGCTCCGGTCGTGGATGTAGAAGAAATCGACCGCGGTGGTGATGCCCGACGTGGCCATCTCAGCGAAGTCGAACAGCGCCCCCGTCTCGATCCCCTCCCGATCCAGGCGCTCGGCGAACGGATAGAGCACCAAGTCGCGCCACCGGGAGAACGTCAGGTCGTCACCGAACCCTCGCAGCAACGCTTGGAAGGAGTGCCCGTGCCCGTTCACCGTCCCGGGCAGCACGGCGACCTCGCCCCAGTCCTCCCGCTCCTGATCGGGGTATCGCTCGGCCAGCTCCGCCGGCTCGCCGGTCTCCAGGATGCGGCCGCCCTGCATCACGAAGCCATGCCGTTCGTGCCAGCGGTCCTGGGCGAACACCCGGTCGGCGGAAACGAGGGTCACGCCGCAGGTATAGCAGACGGCCGAGGCGTCGGAGGAATCGCAGGTTGCCGGGTGGACCGGCCGACACTAGCCTCCGCGAGGTGACCGTTGCCGTCGGGGGGGACCTCTCCATCCAGGACGTGGTGGCGGTCGCCCGGGGCGAGCCCGTCGAACTCGCCGGAGAGGCCCGCCGGCGTATCGAGCGGGCCAGGGGGGTCATCGACCGAAAGGTCGCCACGGGCGACACCGTCTACGGGGTGTCGACCGGCCTCGGCAGTCTGGCCAACGTTCGTCTCGAGGCCGATGAGGTCCTGCGACTTCAGCACGATCTCCTGCGCTCGCATGCCGTCGCGGTTGGGCCACCCCTCGGCGTCGAGGAGGTGCGGGCGATGCTGCTCCTCCGAGCCCACGTCCTCG
>JBKPGU010000191.1:0-4110 GCA_046729535.1 Actinomycetota bacterium | reverse complement strand
CGAGCGGCGAAGGGACGAGGTCATCCGGTACGTTGCGGACAAGTACGGTTCCGACCACGTGGCCCAGATCATCACGTTCCAGACCATCAAGGGGAAGCAGGGCATCCGCGACGCGGCACGCGTGCTCAGCTTTCCGGCGGCGTTCGGGGACCGCCTGTGCAAGATGTATCCACCGGCCGTTCTGGGCAGGGAATACCCGATCGAGAAGGCGCTCGAGCTCTCGCCCGAACTCCACGACGCCTACGAGAACGAGCCCGAAGCGAAGGAGGTCATCGAAACCGCCCGCGCCCTCGAAGGCCTCCGCCGCGAGGATTCGGTGCACGCGGCGGGGGTGGTGATCGGCGACCGGCCCCTGGTCGAGTACATTCCGCTGAAGCTCTCGAAGGATTCGCGCGACGACGTTCGCCGAGTGGTCACGCAATTCGATATGCACGGTGTGGAGAAGCTGGGCCTGCTCAAGATGGACTTCCTGGGCCTGCGCAACCTGTCGGTGATCGACGACACGGTACGGCTCCTCCGCGACAGGGGCGTGGACCTCGACATCGACCACGTCCCCCTCGACGACGCTGCCAGCTACCAGATGATCTGCGACGGCCAGACCACCGGCGTGTTCCAGTTGGAAGGCGGCGGGATGCGCTCCCTGATCAAGAGCCTTGCGCCGGACCGTTTCGAGGACCTGATGGCCCTGGTGGCTCTGTACCGGCCCGGCCCGCTCGGCCAGGGGATGCACATCGAGTACGCGGAACGAAAGCACGGCCGTCGCCCCGTGGAGTATCCGCACGAGACGCTCCAGGACATCCTGGAGAGCACGTACGGCATCATCGTGTACCAGGAACAGGTCATGCAGATCGCCGTGCGCATGGCCGACTATTCCATGGGCCAGGCCGACCTGCTCCGGAAGGCGATGGGGAAGAAGATCCGGGAGATCCTGATGCCCCACCGCGAGACCTTCGTGAAGGGGGCCGTTGAGCGCGGCTACCCAACGCGAAAGGCGGAGGAGATCTTCGATCTCATCGTTCCGTTCGCCGACTACGGCTTCAACGCGTCCCACGCCTGCGCGTACGCGTACGTGGCCTACCAGACCGCGTTCCTGAAGGCCCACCATCCCATCGAGTACATGTCGGCCTTGCTGACCAGCGTCCGGGACGACAAGGACAAGAAACCCTTCTACCTGAACGCCGCCCGGCTGATGGGCGTCCAGGTCCTGCCGCCCGACGTGAACGAGTCGCACATGTACTTCACCCCGTCGAACGGCGACATCCGTTACGGGCTGGCAGCAGTTCGGAACGTGGGATCCGGAGCCGTCCAGCAGATCGCCGACGCTCGGCGCGAGGGCCCTTTCACATCGTTCACCGATTTCTGCAGGCGTGTCGAGCCGAGCGTCCTCAACAAGAAGTGCTTGGAGAGCCTCATCCTGGCTGGTGCGTTCGACTCGCTGGGGTACACGCGCAGGGCGCTGTTCGAGAACTCGGAGAAGGTGACCACGCCGGTGCTGGCCGACCGGCGAGCGGAGGCGGTGGGGCAGGAATCGTTCTTCGGCGGCGACAACGCTCCGGCCCTCGAGATCGACGAAGCCATCATATCCGGGCCGGAGTTCGATCGATCCGAGCTCCTGCGGTGGGAGAAGGCGATGCTTGGCCAGTACGTCACCGACCACCCGTTGCTTCCGATCAAGGATCAGCTGGCGGCCCAGACGGATCTCGAGATCTCGGACCTGCCTACGAAGGGCGACGGGGACGTGCTTAGGGTGGCCGGGATCGTCGCCGCCATCGGGCGCAGGTTCACCAAGCGAGGGGAGCAGTACGCCATCCTCAGATTGGAAGACCTGACCGGCGGCGTGTCGGTGGTGGCGTTCCCGTCGGTCTTCGACAAGGCGGCCACCCTGGTGGCTCTGGACCAGATCCTGGTAGTGAAGGGCCGGGTGGACCTGCGGGGCCGGGAGCTGCAGCTGGTGGCGTTGGAAGTCTCCGAGCCGGAGATCCGCCCGGCGACATCGGCCCACGATGGAGAGACGAACGGATCCCCATTGGTGGATCCGTTGCTGGTCGACGTGCCCATGGCGATGTGCACCGGTGGTCTGATCGGGACCCTCAAGCAACTCTTCACGCTCCACCGAGGCCGGCTGGCGGTGGTGGTGAGGGTCACTTCCGACGGGCAGCGAACACGGTTGCGCCTGAGTGAGGACTACCGGGTGGACGGCTCTCCGGCTCTGCTGGCCGAGCTCACCAGGCTGCTGGGGCCCGGGGCTGCCCGAGTGACGGTCGAGGGCGACCCCCAAGCCCGGCCATCGGTCGTTGCCGCCCCGGCCGTCCAGAGTTGAGGATCGCCCGGGCAGGGCCTGGGTGCGGACCAGGGACATTACATCCCTCTTACGAGGGGGCGACGGTTTCATCACATCGGCCCGTCATGCTGCCGCGCAGAGGTGAGGCCGGTGTCCACGATCCAGAGGTTGCTCATCGGCGGTGTGGTGGTCGCGGTTCTGTCCGGTGGCGTCGCCTGGCCCGCCAGCGGGCCGTGGGTTCCTCTGTAACGTGGCGAGCGCAGATCTGGTGATCGTCGAGGAAGGGACAACCAGCCACCTTCGCCTGGACCGAGGAACGATAACGAGACTGGCCTCGGACTCCGTGACCATGACCGAGGCGGATGGGACCCACGTGACGATCCGGGTCGGCGACGACACGAGGATCCTTCGATCCGGGCAAGAGGGATCGCTGTCGGACCTGCACGAGGGCGACACGGCGTTGACGGTTCGGGAGGGAACCGGTCCCGCACGGTCGCTGCGAGCGTTCGGCGAGGGGTTCGACCTCTGCCCGCACTTCCCGGGACCCCGGCGCACTGTGCCGTTTCCGTCGCCTTCGGCGTGAGCGAGAGCCGGGTGACGCCCCGGCCGAAGGTAGCATGGGCGACCTCCATGACCGGCACCGTCGTGCTCATCGAGGACGAGCAGAGCATCGGCACGCTGGTCCGGGCGTACCTGGAGCGTGACGGGTTCCAGGCGGTATGGGTCCGGTCGGGCGAGCAGGGGCTTGCCGAGTTGAACCGTCACCCCGTGCGCCTGGTCATCTTGGACGTGGGCCTTCCCGGCATCGATGGGTTCGAGGTGTGCAGGAGGATCCGCGCGCGGTCCTCGCTCCCCATCATCATGTTGACCGCCCGCGACGAGGAGACCGACCGCGTGGCCGGACTCGAAGTCGGGGCGGACGACTACGTGCCGAAACCGTTCTCCCCGAGGGAACTCATGGCGCGGGTCAGGGCGGTGCTGCGCCGGACGGAGCCCAGGTCGAACGACGACGTCCTGCAGCTCGAGGACGTGACCGTGTGGCGGAGCGCTCGGGAGGTGGAGGTGGCCGGCGGCCGGGTCGACCTCACAGGGAACGAGTTCGACCTGCTGGCGTACTTCCTTGAGAACCCGGGCGCGGTGCTGTCGATGGAGCTCCTGCTGGATCGGGTGTGGGGGATGGAGTATCCGGGAGAGACGCGAACCGTGGACGTCCACGTGGGGCAGATCCGGAAGAAACTGGGCCGCCCCGGCCTGATCGAGACGGTGCGAGGGGCCGGGTACAAGATCCCCCGGAGAGGTTCGCGATGAGGTCGCTCCGGGGCCGGCTGTTCGTGGCCACCCTGGGAGCAGTCCTGGGGTCGATCGTGCTCACGCTCGTGGTGGGGGCCGTGCTGGTGCGGCGTTCGCTGGAGCGCTCGGCGCTGACCAACCTCGGCAGGGAGGCGGCCCTGGTGGCTGTTCGTCACGAGAGCCGGCCGCTGGGCTCGGCGGCGCCCAGGAGCCTCCGGCTGCTCCTGGGGAGCCAGGGGGACCGGTTGATCATCGCCAGCGGCCCGTTGGCCGGCCGCCTTCCTGACCGCCGAGCAGCGAGACGCCGTCGACACAGGAAGGCCGGTGCAAGGGAGGGTCACGTTGCGTGGGGAGGACTTCCTTTTCGCGGCGCAACCGGCCGGTGACGACGTCGTCCTGCTGTATCGGCGAGCCAGGCTCGGCGCGGCCGACTGGCGGCCGTTGCTTGCAAGCTTCCTCATCGCCGGCCTGGCGGGTGCCGCGCTGGCCGGCATCGGTTCGTTCCTCCTCGCTCGGGCCATCGCCAGGCCCGTGGGCCG
>JBKPGU010000190.1:0-6531 GCA_046729535.1 Actinomycetota bacterium | reverse complement strand
GACGGGAGTCACTCCCACGGGCGACCGCGTCCGCGACGACCGCGGAGCGAAGCGGGGTGGCTCCTAGAGGTGGACCACGGGGCAGGTGAGGGTTCTTGTGATGCCATCCACCGCCTGGATTTTCGCCACGACGAGCTTGCCCAGTTCGTCGACGTTCCGAGCCTCAGCCCGAACGATCACGTCGTAGGGGCCGGTGACGTCCTCGGCGCTGGTGACGCCCTTGATGCTCGCGACCTCCTTGGCCACCTGCGCAGCCTTCCCCACCTCTGTCTGGATGAGGATGTAGGCGTTGACCATGCTCACCTCCCTGTTCGAGTAGTGGGCTATCGTACCGGCCTTTCGGCGTCGTCACATAATCTGTCACTGGTGTCACCGCGAAAGCGACGCCGCAAGGAGAAGGCAGATCCGCTCGAAGCGTACCGGCGGATCAGGAAGCCGACGCCCCCACCCGAGCGGGTGATCCCGGACAAGCGACGGAAAGCGGAGGAGCGCGAAGCCGAGCGCGAGCTTCGCGACGCCGATCCGGGCAGGCGGGATGATGCTCCGTGAGCCCGAGTCGGTGGGGCGGTGGCCTGTTCGCCGACCGCCGAGAGGCGGGTGAGCGGCTGGCCCAGGCCCTCGGATCGCTCCGGGGCCAGCCGGTGGTCGTCCTCGGCATCCCGCGGGGAGGCGTCGAAGTTGCGGCCGTGGTGGCCGAGGAGCTCGACACTCCTCTCGACGTGGTGATCCCGCGGAAGATCGGCGCGCCTGGCAACCCCGAGCTGGGGTTGGGCGCGGTGGCCGAAGGCGTGGAGGTCCTCGACCAGCGTCTGATCAGCCTCTTGGGGGTGACCGAAGACTATCTCCGTGCCGAGATCGCCGCCCAGGAGGAGGAGATCCGCCGCCGCGCAGCTGCCTATCGGGGCGACCGGCCACCGGCCGACCTCACAGATCGGATCGCGATCGTCGTCGACGACGGCGTCGCCACCGGTGGGACGGCGGCCGCCGCGCTACGGTGGGCCCGATCCCAGGGAGCGTCGAAGGTCATCCTGGCCGTCCCGGTGGCGCCCGCAGAGGCGGTTCACAGGCTCGGCGAAGAGGCGGACGAGGTTGTGGCCCTCGCCACCCCCCAGCCCTTCTACGCCGTCGGCCAGTGGTATGCCGATTTCCCCCAGGTCTCGGATCAGCACGTGGTCGAGATGCTCACCCGCCCCTCGGGTCGCGATCAGCGATGACGGTGGGAGCGATCGTTCTGGCCGCGCTCCTCGGGTTCCTGGGCGTGCGATCGGCCCTCAGGTCGTCCGCGATCCGGTTCGAAGCGGAAACCCTTCGCGAACACCTCCTCTATTCCATCCACGTGGCTGCGCGGACTTCCGTGTGGTTCGCGCTGGCTGGGGCCTTCGTGGGGTTCGCCGTCTTGGACGAACCGGAGCGATTCCAGTGGTACGTGTTGGTGCCCCTCGGTCTGGCGGCCCTCCAGGTGCTGGCCGCCATCGCGCTGTGGCGATCCCCGCCGCCGCCCGGGTCGGGCGGCAGGGGCGCCACCGGTCGTGACGACCGTCGGCGGGCCCGGGACGAGACCGGATCGGACGACCCCCCTGGCACGCCCGGCGATGCCGCCGGCTGACCGGGCCGGCTTTTGCCCGCCGCCCGTTAGAATCCCAAACCGCTCCTCCGGAAGGATCTTCCGCATGTACCGATGGTTGGTGTTCGTCCATGTCGTGGGGGTGTTCGGCTTCCTGGCCTCTCACGGCGTGTCCATGTACGTGACGTTCGAGCTGCGGGGTACCCGCGACCCGAAGCGCATGGTGAGCCTGCTGGAGCTTTCCGGGTCGTCGATCCGGGCCTTCTACTGGTCGATGGGCGTCCTCCTGGCCGGGGGGATCCTGGCCGCCTTCATGGGCCACTGGTGGTCGTACGCATGGATCTGGGCGGCGATCATCGTCCTCCTCGTGGTCTCACTGGCGATGATGCGGATGGCCAGGCCGTACTACCGTCGGGTCGGGCTGGTCGCCCGGGCCCTGGCCGGAGGGGCGACGGCCGTCAGCGAGGAGGAGCTTTCGGCCATCGTGCGGGGTCGACGCCCTCTCGTCGTGGCCGGTATCGGGTTCGTCGGGCTGTTGCTCATCCTGTTCCTGATGATGTTCCAGCCCAGCCTCGGCTTCCAGGACGGGCTGCTGTTCCAGCCCGGGGCGGAAGCGGCGAAGACCGACGTCACTGTCTCCGCCAACAACCTGAAGTTCGACACCGACACCCTGAACGCGCCCGCCGGCCGCGAGTTCACAATCCAGTTCATCAACAAGGAGGCCATCACCCACAACGTGGTCATCTACCGGGACCAAACGAAGCAGGACCTGCTGTTCAAGGGCCCCGACGTCTCGAAGAAGACCGCATTGTTCACCGTCACCCCCCTGCCGGCCGGTACGTATTTCTTCGTCTGCACATACCATCCTGACCAGATGTTCGGCACGCTCATCGCGGGGTAGCGAGAACCATGGGATACCGAAGGATCGTGGTGGGGACCGACGGCTCGCCGACGGCGAACGTCGCGCGGGACGTCGCCATCCGCCTGGCCAAGCGGTTCCGGGCGAAGCTCGTCCTCGTGTCGGCCTACGAGGCCCCCATCACCACCCGCGAGAAGGCGGAGGCCATCCTGAGCGAGGCGATTGAGGCCGCGAAGAAGGCGAAGGTTGACGCCGTCGCCGCCCTGCAGAACGCACCTCCCGCCGACCTGATCATCTCCGTCGCCGAGGAACAGAAGGCCGACCTCCTGATCGTTGGCAACAAGGGCATGGGGAACCCGTCGCGGTTCCGGCTGGGCAGCGTTCCCGACCGCACCGCCTACTTCGCTCCGTGCGACCTGCTGATCTATGACACGACGGGGTTCGTCGAGTCCGGCGGCAAGGGGCAGCCGGGCCGGTTCGGCAACGTCCTGGTGGCCACCGACGGCTCGCCGACCGCGAACGAGGCGTCCAGGAAAGCGTTCGACATGGCTTCGCTGATGAACGCCAGGGTCACCCTGGTCTACGTCGGCGATCAGATCATCGGGGCGATCAAGCTTGAGGAGACCGCCCGGACCTCGCCCGAGGGCGTGGAGGTCAAGCAGGTGATCACCGAAGGCGATCCGGCCGACAAGATCTGCGAGGTGGCCGAAACCGAGGGCGTCGACCTGATCGTCGTGGGGAACAAGGGCATGTCCGGAGCCAGGAGGTTCCTCCTGGGGTCGGTGCCGAACAAGGTCGCCCACTACGCGAAGACCAACGTGCTCGTGGCCAAGACCGTCGAACGGACGGTCGACGAGCTGGCCCCGGGGTCGGGCGCGGTCCTCGAGTACGAGGGACACACCATGGCCGTGTACAAGGACGAGGCCGGCAAGATCAACGCCGTTCCCGCTCGGTGCACGCACATGGGGTGCACGGTCGACTGGAACGAATCGGAGAAGACGTGGGATTGCCCCTGTCACGGGTCCCGCTACGACCGGGTGGGCAAGGTTATCCAGGGTCCCGCGGTTCGAGGGCTGGATGGATCAGAGGCCGCACAGCCCGAGGAGGGGGCGGGGGCCACGCCCAGAGGTGCGGCATCCAGCAGCCACCGGACCGAGCACTTCATCGTGATCGGGGCCAGCCTCACCGGAGCGAACGCCGCGGCCACGCTCCGAGAGGAGGGCTTCGAAGGAAGCCTCATCCTGATCGGTGCGGAGAACCACTACCCCTACGAGCGACCGCCGTTGTCGAAGGCGTTCCTGCGGGGGGAGGTTCCGTTCGAGGATGCCCTGGTCCGGCCCCCGGCCTATTACAAGGACGCCGACATCAACACCCGTTTCGGCCTGGCGGCGGTCTCGGTCGACCCGAGGGAGCGATGCGTCACGCTGGACGACGGCGAGATCCTGCGCTACGACCGGTTGCTGATCGCCACCGGAGCGCGCAATCGCCGGTTGCCCATCCCCGGCCTCGACATGTCCGGCGTGTACGACCTGCGCACGGTGGGGGACTCCGAACGGATCCGGACCGAGATCCGACCCGGTGCGAAGGTGGTGATCTCGGGACTCGGGTTCATCGGGTCCGAGGTGGCGGCCTCGCTGCGGCGCCGGGGGCTGGAGGTGACGGCGATCGACGGCTTGCGGGCGCCCCTTGAGCGCGTGCTCGGCCTCGAGATCGGCGAAGTGATGGCGGGGATCCATCGCGACCAGGGCGTGGAGCTCGTCTTCGAGGACCGGGTCGCCTCGTTCGAGGGCGGCAGGCGCGTGGAGCGCGTGGTGACCACCCAAGGCCGGACCTTCGAGTGCGACTTCGCCGTGGTGGGACTGGGCGTCGAACCGAACGTCGACCTGCTGCTCGGGACGAACGTGAAGCTCGATAACGGGGTTTTGGTGGACGAGTACTGCCGCACCAACGTCGAGGGCATCTACGCTGCGGGGGATGTGGCCAACCACTACCATCCGATCTTCGAGCGGAACATCCGCATCGAGCACTGGCAGAACGCGATCATGCACGGGCGGGCTGCGGGGCTCAGCATGATGGACAAGGGGCGACCGTACGACGAGGTCCACTGGTTCTGGTCCGACCAGTACGACCACAACCTCCAGTACGCCGGCTTCCACACTGAGTGGGACGATCTCGTCATCCGAGGAAGCCTCGAGGACCGGAACTTCCTGGCCTTCTACATGCTCGGCGGCCGGGTCCTGGCTGTGGTGGGGTTGAACCGCGGCCCCGACGTTCGCCGGTCCATCCCCCTGATCAGGTCGGGAGGGCGCGTCAATCCGGCCAGGCTGCGGGAAGAGGAGACGGATCTGCGCGTGCTGGCCTGAGGTTCCGCTACAGTCCACCGGTCGACCGGAGAGGCACGAGGAGAGCAGGAAGGGGAACGAGCGAGGATGGCGAGCTGGGACGCGGATCTGCCCATCGAGGTCGCTGCCCTTCGCAGCGTTCCTTTCTTCGAAGGGCTGACGCCCGAGGACCTGGACCGCATGGCCAGGATCGGGCGGAAACGGCGGTTCGCGGCGGGCGACCCGATCGTCTTGAAGGACCAGATCGCCGGCGGCCTGTTCATCATCCTGTCGGGCTCGGTAACCGTCCATGCCGGCGGCAAGACCCACACCCTCGGGCCGGGCCAGTTCTTCGGAGAGATGGCCCTGCTGGCCGGCAAGCCCCGGTCGGCGACGGTGACCGCCGCCGAACCGGTCGAGGTGCTGATCCTCGAGACGATGTATTTTCGGCCCTTCCTGATCAAGAACCCCAGCGTTGCGGTGACCATCCTCGAGGTCGTGGCCGATCGCCTCCGGGAGGTCCAGGACCGGGTCGACAGCTCGGATCAAGCCATCTACGACGAGACCTGAGTCGATCGGTCGGGACCCCAGACGATGAGGAGTTGAGACGACGATGGGCGACGAAGGCACCGACCCGAGCTACGAGCGCGACATCAAGCCCCTGTTCCGCGAGAAGGACCGGGAACGGATGGAGTTCGCGTTCGACCTGTGGGACTACAACGACGTGAAGGAAGCAGCGCCGCTGATCCTGGAACGGCTCTCGGACGGCGATATGCCCTGCGACGGCGAGTGGCCGTCGGATCAGGTGGACATGTTCCGGGATTGGGTGCAGTCGGGAATGGCCCCCTGAGCCGACCGGCTCGTCAGGAGCTTTCGGAGCGCCGCCTGAAGGGCGAGATCGCTCCGATCAGGATCACCAGGCCGATCACGATCACGGCCACCGGCAATACGTAGGAGGCTCGGAGCCGCAGCACTTCCAGCTGATCCAGCAGGAAGAGGACACCGAGCACGATGAACACGAAGCCCGCGATCAGCGAGGTCCGGTTGAACCCCTCCAGCGTCACCGGGTGACCTCGATCTGTCCCAGACCCACGGTCAAGAACAGGCGGAGTCGGGGTGCTCCGGCCGAGGCCGGACGGCTGGAGACGGTCAGCTCCCGATTCAGCCCGGATTCCTCCCGGCCAAACAAACGAAGCTGCCCTGCACCCGCCTCCCCGCGCACGAACACGGCCACGCTGCGCGGGACACGCACGGTCAGTTGCCCGATCCCTACCCGAGCGTGGATGTCGGTGGTCGCTTCGGGCAGGTCCGCGTCGGTGAGGTCGATGGTCAGCTGCCCGACCGACAGACGGTAGTCCGTCCCGACGGGCTCGCCGGGGATGGGATGCGCGTTCTTCTGGCCCACGCCGCCCTGGAGCCGGACGTCGAACGAGGCCAGCAGTGCCAGCACGACGGTCAGGATGGTGCCCAGTACGAGCAGGCCGCCGTGACCGCCGGTTCGAGCCCCGGCAACCAGGGCGACGCCCACGGCGATCAGCGCGATGGGGAGGATGGACTGGACGGGGATGTCCGCCATGTCGAGGGCTCCCAGGAGCCACACGACCCCGGCGGCGATCAGGAGCGCGCCGAACGCCAGGCGTCCCAGTGGGGGCCGTGGCCGGACGGGGCGAGCGACCGGAGGAGCCGAGACCGGGAACCGGGTCGTGGCCGTCGCCGCCACTTCGGGTTCGGCGGCCGGCGAGGGGACGTCAGGCGACTCGCCCTCCGGCTGGTCCTCGGCCACCTCG
>JBKPGU010000189.1:0-2202 GCA_046729535.1 Actinomycetota bacterium | reverse complement strand
TCCTGGCCGACCGCCAGCTGGATCAAGCGCTCCGCGAGATGGCCGGAGACAGCGAGGACAGGACGGGGGTGACCACTGTGGTCGACGTCGATCCTCGGGTGGCCTCAGAGCTGGCCGGGCGGGCGGGCGACATCATCCAGCTGACCAGGGAAGCTCTTTCGAACATCGGCCGCCACGCCGGCGCCCGGACATGCCGGGTCACCCTCCGGCGGAAGGACGATCGGACGGCCGTGCTGGAGATCGATGACGACGGGAAGGGGTTCGACCCCGAAGCGGCGGCCGGCAAAGGCCACGGCCTGCGCAACCTCAGGGAGCGGGTGGCCTCCCTCGGTGGCGTGCTCGAAATCCAAAGCTCACCGGGTGAGGGCACAACGGTGAAAGCGTCGATCCCGCTGTAGCCCTCAAGCCGCTTTCCGCCGCTCCTGCGGGATGGTGTGGTCCTCGAACCGACGGGTCTCCTGGTGGCGCTCGTGGCGCACCTCGAACCAGAAGGCCGCCACCACCAGCGCGAGGAGCAGGACCATCGAGGCCAGGGCCGCGATCCAGATCTGGAACACCTTCCGCACCTCCAGAGCAAGCATCGACCCCGGGGAGGCCGGCCACTCCTGCCGAACGGCACCGATGAAGCGGGACCCTCGTACCGGACGGCGAGAGGGGCGGTGTGATGCCCTCGGTCCTTCGGGACATCTCTCGCGCGGGCTCAGCTCCCGATCAGGTCGGTCACCATCATGGAGCGTTCGAACTCGAACCCGGGCCGACCTGGGTGGAGAGCATCGCCCGGGCCGTCTCCACCAGGTCGGCCGGTTCGGGAGGCCACTCGAGCACGGCCAGTTGCTCCTCCACGAACAGGTGCGACGCGTCCGGCCCGTGGCTGATCGCCACGATCGGCTTGCCCGTGGCGATGTAGAACATCAGGAGCTCCAGCGATGAAGTGCCCTCCATCAGACTGTCGGACTGGAGCCAGAGATCCAGCACCACCAGGTCCGACGCGTCGACCAGCGGGCATGGGCCCCCATCGCTTCCGACGCACGTCAGGTCTTCGCGGGCCGGTCCGGAGCACGTCACGACCCGGAAGCCCCCTCGTTCAAACCAGCGACTCATCCGTTCGCGAGCGTCCCCGTCGTGCTCGACGATCAGGACCGTATGGATCCCGTCCACGGTCGTGCCCCTTCGATCGACCCCGCCCTTGCCGGTGGACCCAACTCTTGCCGCCGGACGAGCGCGGGGCACGTGCCCCATGACCCCTCCCGGGTGGGACGTTCGGACCATCCACACCGGCGGGGGATTGAGACTTGGTGCCCGGGATGGGAGCATGGCGGGCGTGAGCCCCCTACGTGTTCTCCTGGTGGACGACCACGAAGTCGTGCGAAGCGGCATCGCCGCGCTTCTGAAGGCCACCGAGGACATCGTGGTGGCCGGCGAGGCTGGAACCGTTCAGGACGCCATCGAGGAGGCCGGCCGGGTCCGCCCCGACGTGGTAGTCATGGACGTCCGTCTCGCCGATGGGAGCGGGATCGAGGCCACTCGGGAGATCCGGGCCCGCCGTCCCAAGACCCAGGTCCTCATGCTCACCTCGTTCGCCGACGACGAGGCCCTGTTCGCCTCGATCATGGCGGGGGCGTCGGGCTACGTCCTGAAGCAGGTCAGGAGCGGCGAGCTGGTCAGGGCCATCCGGGCGGTCGGCGAGGGCCAGAGCCTGCTGGATCCCGCCGTGACCAAGCAGGTCCTGGACCGGCTTCGCAAGGGCAAGCACCTCATGAAGGACGAGAAGCTGGCCCGGCTCTCGCCTCAGGAAGAGCGCATCCTCACGCTGGTGGCCGCCGGCAACACCAACAAGGAGATCGGCCAGGAGCTCCACCTCGCCGAGAAGACCGTGAAGAACTACGTTTCGAGCATCCTGTCCAAGCTCGAGGTGGCCCGGCGAGCCGAGGCCGCCGCCTACCTCGCCCGCCACACCACCATGCCCGGCGGCTGACCCGAACGGCCCCCCGGAGCCGGGAAAAGTCCTTTCCCAAACGGGCCGCCCGACTCATGGGGCGTGCCCGTGAACCCTCCATCCTCGTCACAGCGAAAGGAGGGTGAGATGAAGAGAAGGACACTCGACATCATGTTCAGCATCGGGGGCGTGGGGCTCGCCGTTGCTGCGCTGGTCCTGGCGCTCGTCCTGACCAGCAACGCGAACTTTTCCCGGACCTACGTGAA
>JBKPGU010000188.1:0-3066 GCA_046729535.1 Actinomycetota bacterium | reverse complement strand
TCCACACGGGCGAGGTCGAGTATCGCGGTGCGGACGTCGGCGGGATCGGTGTGCATATCGCGTCCCGAGTCATGAACATCGCCGGCCCGGGCGAGGTGCTCGTCTCTTGCACCGTTCGAGACTTGATCGCCGGGTCCGACCTGGACCTCCAAGACCGTGGGACTCACTCTCTCCGCGGAGTGGGCGGCGAGTGGCAAGTCTTCTCGGTGCCGTATTGACGGCCAGAGACCACGATCCGGGAGGCGGGTATATTCGGCTGGAAGGGGAGGTGGATCCGACCATGGCCCAACAGACCGATAAGACCGAAGCCGCGCACGAGGACTTCCTGCCGCTCCTCGGGATCGACCACGTCGAGTTCTACGTGGGGAACGCCAGGCAGGCAGCCTTCTACTACTCGAAGGCGTTCGGCTTCACGGTGACCGCGTATTCCGGTCCCGAGACCAAGGTTCGGGACCGGGCCTCCTACGTTCTCGAACAGGGCGAGGCGCGCTATGTGTTCACCGGCGCCATGGGGCCGGAGAGCCCGATTGCGGAGCACGTGCTCCGGCACGGGGACGGCGCCAGGGACGTGGCCTTCCAGGTGCCGGATGCCACCGACGCGTGGGAGCAGACCACCAGGCGAGGGGCGAAGAGCGCCCTCGAGCCCACCGTGACCGAAGACGAGCACGGGAAGGTCGTACGGTCGGCCATCCACGCATACGGCGACACGCTCCATTCGTTCATCGAGCGAGAGAACTACTCGGGTCCGTTCCTGCCCGGCTATCGGGCCGAGCCGGCCATCACCGACGAAGGGCCGGAGGTCGGCATCAAGCTGATCGACCACGTGGTGTGCAACGTGGAGCTGGGTGCCATGAACGAGTGGGCGAAGTTCTACGCCCAGATCATGGGGTTCAACCAGCTGGTCCACTTCCGCGACGACCAGATCTCCAGCGAGTACACGGCGCTGATGTCGAAGGTCATGTGGGACGGCGTGGGGCGCGTGAAGCTCCCCATCAACGAGCCGGCGCCGGGCAAGAAGAAGAGCCAGATCGACGAGTACCTGGAGTTCTACCGCGGCCCCGGCGTGCAGCACGTGGCCATGCTGACCGAGAACATCATCTCGACGGTCGACGCGCTTCGCCGGCGGGGGGTTCGATTCATCCGGGTTCCCAAGACGTACTACGAGTCGGCGCGCGAGCGCGTCGGCGAGATCAGCGAGGACTGGACCGAGGTCGAACGGCTGAACATCCTGGCCGACCGGGACGAGGAGGGGTACCTCCTCCAGATCTTCACCAAGAACGTCCAGGACCGGCCGACAGTCTTCTACGAGCTCATCGAGCGCCGCGGCTCACGCGGGTTCGGGCTGGGCAACTTCAAGGAGCTGTTCCTGGCCATCGAGCGCGAGCAGGAGGAACGCGGCAACCTCGGAGTGCTCGGGCGTAGCTCGCCGTGGCCACGGGTAGAAGGCCGGGGTGAGCGACCGATCGGGGGAGGACGAGAAGGAGCGCATCGACCGCGAGCTCATCGAGCTGCTGAACGAGCTCCGGGTCGCGCTTCCAGGCGTGCAGGTTCTGTTCGCGTTCCTGCTGATCCTCCCGTTCACCGATGGGTTCTCGAAGGTCGACGGGATCGAGCGGGCAGTCTATTTCGGCGCGTTCATCGCTGCCGCGCTGGCCACTGCGCTTCTGATCGCGCCCTCCTCGTACCACCGGCTCCGGTTCCGGGAGCACGACAAGGAGCGGATGCTGTTCACGTCGAACCGGCTGGCGATCTCAGGAACGGTGCTGCTCGCCCTCGCCATCAGCGCCGTCGTGTTCCTCATCACCGACGTGCTGTTCCAGGAGACCGCGGGAGCTCTGGTTGCGGGGGCGGTCGCGGCGTGGTTCGCCTGGTTCTGGTACGGGCTCCCGCTGTCTCGGAAGGCGAAGGAACGAGCCTCTAGACCGTGAGCTCGGTGATCCCTCGCCAGGCCAATCGGACCAGGATGTCCACCGCCTCGCGGCGGCTCTCCGACGGCCTGCCGGGGTCGTGCTGTGCGACGGTCTCGACCATGCCCACCAACGCCAAGGCAACGGTCTCGGCATGCTGGCGATCGAGCATGCCTTTCGACTCCCGGGCGATCAGGTCGGCCACCTCCGACAGGATCTGATCGCGAACCTGGGCCACCCGTTCCCGGAAGTCCCGTTCGGCCCCTACGGTTTCCTGCATCAGGAGCCGGAACCCATCGGCCTCCTCTTCGACGAAGTCGAAATAGGCCTGGAACGAGGCACGGATCCGCTCGCGGTTCCCGATGGGGGACTCCAGCGCCTGACCGACATTCTCGTGAAGGATGGCCAAGTCTGCGTCGAGCAGGGCCAGATAGAGATCTTTCTTCGACGAGAAGTGGTCGTAGAGGATGGGCTTGGTGACCCCGGCTTCCTTCGCCACGTCTTCCATCGACACGGCGTGGAAGCCCGAGGTCCCGAACACGCGCCGGGCCACGTCCAAGAGCTGAGCGCGCCGTTCAGCCGCTCGCATCCGTCGTCGAGGTTTCGGTTGGGTTCTTGCCATCTCGGGTATACTACCGACCGGTAACCTACCGATAAGTAACTTGAACGCGTGGGGCTCCTTCCCGCCATTCTGGCAGGCCCGACGGGGGAGAGCGAGAACCGAGGAGGCAGGCAGGGATGGACTTCCAGCTGACCGAAGACCTCATCACCGCGCAGAAGTGGGCTCGCGAGTTCGCCGAGAAGGAGATCCGCCCCGTCGCGCCCCAGTACGACGAGACCGAAGGGTTCCCCTGGCCGGTCATCAAGAAGGCCGCCGAGATCGGGCTCTATTCCACGGAGTTCTACATCGAGAGCGTGGCCCAGGACCCCACCGGGCTGATGCTCCCGGTGGTCATGGAGGAGACCTGTTGGGGATGCGCCGGCATCTCGCTGTCCATCTGGGGCACGGGCCTGCCGCTCTCCACCCTCGCGTACACAGGTACCTCGGAGCAGCTGATGAAGTGGGCGCCGATCATGTTCGGCACGCCTGACGACCCGAAGGTCGCGGCCCTGTGCGTGACCGAGCCGAACGCCGGCTCCGACGTGTCCGCCCTGCGCA
>JBKPGU010000187.1:0-4433 GCA_046729535.1 Actinomycetota bacterium | reverse complement strand
GGCCAGAGCCGCCAGGACCTCGGCCACAATCCTCGGGTCTGGTGGGGCAACTGATTGGCCGTCGAGGCCCCCGCCCCGGTCGTTCCGACCGTCCTCCACGAACGCGATTCTAGTGGGTGGGCCGATGGGGCCCGGGCCGTCCCGATTGCATCACCGCAGGTCAGACCGTGTCACTGCCGGACCTTACGATGTGAGCGATGGGTGAGGTCGTCGACTTCGGAGCGTGGCGGAGGTCCCGGTTGGGAGCGACCGATGGGACTTCGGAGGCCGAACGCGACCTCGAGTCGCTGGAGCGGGCGGTCCAACGGCTCCACTCCCTGGTATCGAAGACGGCCGGTCGCGACGGGCGGCTCCGGGGGACCTTGGAGACCGAGCTACTCGCCATCATGGGCGAGCTGACCGTGGGTCTCGTTCGCGACGCGACGCGCCGGGCCGAACGGCTGGCCACCCGCCTTGCAGCTCAAGCGAGCGGCCTCCCGACCTGAGACCCACCGTTTGCTAGGCCTTTCGGCCGCCCACCGCAACCCGAGCAGCTCGAGGCCGGCGTCGTTCTACGCGGACGCGCCCGAGTATCGCCGCAGCCCTCGCTTCCAGAACCACCGGGTGAAGCCCAGCAGGAAGACTGTGAACGCCGCCGCCAGCAGGAAGACCTCGACGGTGAGGCGAGACGTGATCGCCTCGGCGGGCACGGTGACGGCGAAGGCGATCGGCACCAGGAAGGTCAGACCAAGTCGCATCCACGTGGGATAGATCGTCACCGGCCACCGACCGGTTTGGTAGACACCCTCGAACAGCTCGACGACCTGATCCATCCGCACCAACCAGAACGCTCCGGTCGTGATGATCAGCCAGAAGCAGTAGATCAGGATGCCTCCTAGCAGCAGGGCGCCGAGGAAGGCCAGCGCGTCCAGGATGCCCACTCCACTCTGGATCCTGGAGACGGCAACCCCGACCACGATCCCTCCAATCGCCAGGTCGATGGCCTGCCAGATCCCGACCTGTCGCACGCTCACCAGCAGTTGGGCGTCCTCAGGCTTGGTGAGGGCGAAGTCCAGCTTGCCCTGCCGGATGTCCTCGATGAGGCGGGCCATGTTCGGCTGGATGATCGAAAGGATCACCCCGCCCATCAGGATCTGCACGCCCAGCACGGCCAGCAGTTGCGGCTCGGACCATCCGTTCAGTTGGGTGACGTGCCCATAGACCAGGGCCAGCACGGCCAATCCCGTCCCCAGCTTCAAGAGCGACTGGAGGAGGTTGACGAAGAAGTTCACCCGGTATTGCAGCTCGTTGACGACCCCCAGCCGCAGGAACAGCAACGCTACGCGCGCGGCGTGGATCGGTTGCGGACGGCGCCGGAAGGGTTCGGGAGCGACCGAGCCCGTCACGCCCGGCTCCGCGCGTACCCCCGCCCGTTCCTCGGCGCCCATCTCAGTTCCCCACCGAGGTGAAACGCCGGACCGCCCGCCGCCACACCAAGGCCACCGCCCCGTATCCGATGGCCGTCCACAGCGCCTGCGCCCCTAGCCCGGCGAACAGCGCGCCCGTCGAGAGGTTCCCGGTGAGTGCCTCGATCGGATACCCGAACGTCCATTTGAACGGTAGGAAGTTCGCCACCGTCTGCACCCACTCCGGCATGAGCTGCAGGGGAACCAACCGACCGGAGAGGAGCAGCTCGAACACGAAGTACAGCTCGAAGATGGCCGCCACCCGCGTCGTCCAGAACGTGATGAGGCCAAGGAGCCACAGGTTCATCGTCCGGACGAGGTACGCCCCCCAGATGGCCACGGAGAAGACTGCGATCTCCAGCCCGGTCGGGTCGAGGTTCGGATGGAACAGGAGGGTCAGCACGACGGCGATGGGAAGCCACATGATGATCACCGCGACTTTCCATCCGGCGATGTCCGCGATGTCGTAGTGCAGGGGGTGGAGCGGTTTCAGGAGTTGCCCTGCGATCTGGCCCTCTCGGATTCGCCACTCCCACCCGTAGGGCGTGAACACGATGTTCATCTGCCGAACGAGCGTCCACACGATGTAGTAGGCCGCGAAGTCTTCGGGCGTGAGGCCATCCACGGAGCCTCCGTTCTGCCGGGCGATGGTCGACCACACCACCAGGTAGATCACCGGCTCGGCCAGCATCCCGAACATGTAGAAGTACTGGGCGATTCGGTACTGGAATTGCCGGATCATCGAGGTGCGAGCCGCCGTTCCGTAGAAGTCCAGCATCGACCGGAAGCGGCCGACCTCGGGAAGCGGGAGCGGTTGCGCTCGAGGAGCGGGAGGTGCCGGGGTGGCGTCCAGGCTCACTCCATGGTCTCCTGGGCGAACACCGTCTCGATGACGTCATCGATCGGAGGCTCCTCGATCGTCAGATCGAGCACCTGGAGCTCCGAGAGCAGTCTGGATGCGGTCCGTGACGCTTCGGCCTTCGGCACCCGGAGCGTTACCTTGTCCCCCTCCCGCTCCGTCACTTCGCCGTAGGCCGACAGATCGGCCGCGCCGTCCTGAAGCACGACGCCGATCGTCTTGTAGGCAGCGAATCGGTCCGAGAGCGTCGAGAGCTGACCGTCGAACAGGATGCGCCCATGGTGGATCACGATCACGCGACGGCACAGAGCTTGGACGTCGGCCATGTAGTGGCTGGTCAGCAGCACGGTTGCGCCGTGCCGCCGGTTGTACTCGGCGATGAACGATCGGATCCGTCGCTGCATCGTGACGTCCAGTCCGATCGTCGGCTCGTCGAGGAACAGCACCGACGGCCGGTGGAGGAGGGATCCGGCGATCTCCATCTTCATCCGTTCACCGAGCGAGAGATTGCGGATCGGCTTTCGGACCAGGTCTCCCAGATCGAGCAGCTCGATGAGCTCGTCGCGGATCTGCCGGAAGTCCGCCACCGGGATCCGGTAGATGGCACGGTTCAGCTCGAACGAGTCCAGGGCGGGAAGGTCCCATTCCAGCTGGTTGCGGTTGCCCATGACCAGCGTGATCTGGCGGAGGAATACCTTCTCCCGGCGCGACGGAACGTGGCCCAGGACACGGACCTCTCCCGACGTGGGATACAGCAGGCCGGACAGCATCTTCAGCGTCGTGGTCTTGCCCGCCCCGTTCGGGCCCAGGAAGCCGACGACCTCCCCGGGCTGGATCTGGAACCGGATCTCGTCCACCGCCTTGACCGCCCGGGTCTTGCGGCGGACCAGGCTGCGCATGGCGGCGCGCAATCCCGCCTCGCGTTCGGGGACGACGTACGTCTTCGACAGCCCCTCGACCAGGACGGTGTAGTCGACCGCTTGCACGAGGCCGTCCTCAGGACCGACGGGAGCTCGCGAGGCGCCGGGCGAGGGCCCAGGCCAGCACGGCCAGGATGGCCGCCGACGCGGCCACGGCAGCGACGGCCGGCGGAGGGGCGCCCACCTGCGGGAAGCGCTGTCGAAGTCGGACCGGCCTGCGGAAGTCGCGGATCTGCCACCCACGGCGTTCGGCCTCTCTCCGCAGGTCCCGGTCGGGGTTGACCGCCACGGGATGGCCAACCGCCTCCAGCATGGGCAGGTCGGTGACGGAATCCGAGTACGCGTACGACTCCGAGAGGTCGATGCCCTGTTGCTCGGCGACGTCCTTGATGATCTCGCCCTTGCTCTCGCCGAATGCGTAGAACTCGAGCTCGCCGGTGAACTTCCCATCTTCCACCTTGGCCCGGGTGGCGATCACCTCGACGTCTCCGAGATGCTCCGCAAGTGGGCGGACCACCTCCTCGGGGGAGGACGACACGATGAACACCTTGCGGCCGAGAGCCCGGTGCAACTCCATCAGATCCAAGGCCTCGAGGTAGATGTAGGGATCGATCAGCTCGGACAGCGCTTCGCGGATGACTTGCTCGACCTGGTCCTTCTCCCAGCCTTTGGTCAGCGCGAGCATGCTCTCCTTGACCCGGTCCATCTTCTTCTCGTCCGCACCCACCAGGAGGTAGACCAGCTGGGCGTAGGCGCCCTTCAGCAACTGCGATCTCGAAACCAGCCCGGCCCGGTACATCGGGCGTGTCAGGGCCAGCGAGCTGGACTTCGAGATGACCGTCTTGTCTAGATCGAAGAACGCCGCTTCCAAAGCCCATCCATCGTATACGCCGGGTTCGACCGCCTGAACGCCGACGTGAGGCGATTCGTGGCAGGATTCGGCGTTCGGGAAGCGAGCCCTTCTGAGCCGAGAGGAGCGACGTCGATGCGGGTCTGCCTCTTCATCGAGGGCCAGGAGAACGTCACCTGGGAGCAGTGGACCGCCCTGGCCATGGCCTGCGAGGAGGCGGGGTTCGACGGGTTGTTCCGCTCGGATCACTACGTCTCCTTCGGCCATCCGGCGGAATACGGCTCGCTCGACGCCTGGGCGACCCTGGCGGCGCTGGCGGTGAAGACCCAGCGGATCCGGCTCGGCTCGCTGGTCTCCCC
>JBKPGU010000186.1:0-7755 GCA_046729535.1 Actinomycetota bacterium | reverse complement strand
CCCTGGAGCTGCAAGGGACGATGCTGGCGGCCGTCGTCATCACCGGGGTGGGAGTCCTGGACGACCTCCGATCGCTCTCAGCGCCCGCCAAGGTGGCAGGGCAGATCCTGGCCGCGGGCCTGCTGATCCTGTACGGGGTCGAGCTGCTGTTCTTCTGGTTCCCGACCCAGGGCGTGATCTCGTTGGGATCGGATCTGTCCGTGCCGTTGACCGTCCTGTGGGTCCTGGTCATGGTGAATGGCATCAACCTGATCGACGGGCTGGACGGCCTGGCCGCCGGGACGGTGGTGATCGCCGCTGGGGCATTCTTTGTGTGGGTGTACGTCCCGCCGCCCGTGTTCGATGTCTCGTTCTCGACGGCGGCCTTGCTGTGCGCGGTGGCGGCCGGGGCGGCGCTGGGATTCCTTCCGTACAACTTCTACCCGGCCCGGATCTTCATGGGCGACTCGGGGAGCATGCTGCTCGGGCTGCTGCTGGCCGCGGCGACCCTGTCGGGCGTGGGACGAACGATCCAGCCCTCCGGTGGCGATATCGCAGCTTTCTCCATCCCGATCCTCATCCCCGTGATCGTGCTTGCCGTCCCGTTACTGGACGTGGTCCTGGCCATCTTCCGGCGGGCCCGCCGGGGCCGTCCGGTGTTCGCGCCGGACAAGGAGCATCTTCACCATCAGCTCCGCGAGATCGGCCACACCCACCGCCAATCGGTCCTCCTCATGTACTTCTGGAGCATCCTCGCGTCTGGCTCGGCCCTGGCAATCGCGTTCATCAATGGCCGGGGGATCGTGGCCGGGATCCTGGGGGTTGCGGCGATCCTGATCCTGGTGACGGTCGTCCCGGCCCGCTGGCGGCAGCGGCGTGTGGCCCGGGAGACGCAGCAGGCCGCTCGGAAGGCCGTTTCAAGCGTAGGGGTCGAATCCAAGTCCCTGTGACTCTCCAACCTCGAGCGTTCGCGAGCCCTCAGAGTCCTCGCGGCGCGGCGACGTTTGCTGGTAGTCTCTTCGCTTGTGAAAGTTTTCACAAAGTCGCGCCGACGGTCGAACGAGGCGGAAAAGTGGCTTCTACCAGGGCAAATGGGAGTGGCCCCGCTTTGACGGCCGGAGCCGCCCCTGGCTATACTCGGCCGGCTTTGGGAGGCGAGCCGGGCCGACGCGATCCCTACGGCGAGATGTGGGGAGGGTGGTCGACCGGGTTCGCCATCAGCGCCACCCTCCTCGCCGGAGTGGCGATCTACGGTCTCGCCGGCTACTGGATCGACCGTCTGGTCGGGACGCCCAAGGTGTTCACCGCCGTGGGAATGCTCCTCGGGGCCGGCCTCGGCATCTACATCGTCTACCTCCGGTACGGGAGGGAACGTGAGAACAGGCGCTGAGCCCGAGCGTGAGATGGTCCGCCGGGCGTTGCCACTCGGGCCTCCCGCCCTCGCCGCCGCGCTCCTGATCGGCACTGCGGCAGGAGGATGGAGCGTCGGCTGGTCGGCGGCCATCGGCGTCGGGATCGTCTACGCCAACTTCATCGTCCACGGCCTCTCCCTGGCTCGCGCCGCCCGCGTCTCGCTGACGGCGCTGATGGCCGTGGCGGCCGGGGGCTTCGTCGTTCGACTCGGCGTCATCGTGGCGGTGATGTTCCTGCTGAACGGGTTCGGGTGGTTCTCACCGCTGGCCTTCGGCCTGGCGGTGGTCCCCGCCACGCTGCTCCTGCTCGCGTTCGAGTTGAAGCTGATGGCCGGCGGCCTCGGCACCCAGCTTCAGATCCCGCCGCCCTATCATGCGGTCAGGGCGTCGGCCAAGGCGGGCTCGCCGACGGACGGCGCCGCTGACGCCACGTCTCCGACGAGAGCGGGGCCGTCCCCGTGACCTCGCTGATCGCCACGCTCGCCGTCGCTTTCGAGAAGCCCACGACGAAGGACTTCGTATGGGACTGCTGGAGCGGCTCGATCAGGATCGGCGGGATCGGTTTCTGCTTTAACTTCATCTCGCTGCTGCTGCTGATCGCGTTCTCCGCCACGATCCTGTTCTTCTTCGCCGGCCTACGGAGGCCGAGGATTGTGCCGGGCAAGTTCCAGAGCCTGGTTGAGATGGCCATCGAATTCGTCCGGAATCAGATCGTCGTCCAGATGATCGGACCGGACGGGATGCGGTTCCTGCCGCTTCTGGCCACGTTCTTCTTCTTCATCCTGATGGGCAACCTCCTCGAGGTCACGCCGTTCGTGATGTTCCCCTTGAACTCTCGGATCGCGTTCCCCGTGGTGATGGCGATCATCGCCTGGGTGACCTACAACACGCTTGGGATCAAGCGTCACGGGCTGATCGGGTACCTGAAGCTCGTGATGTTTCCACCGGGCGCCCCCAAGCTCATGTACCTCCTGCTGGCGCCCATCGAGTTCTTCTCCACCATCATCGTTCGGCCGATCACCCTGTCCGTCCGTCTCTTCGCCAACATGGTGGCCGGCCACTTCCTGCTGGCCGTGTTCTTCCTCGGGTCGATCGCCCTGTTCACCGGCACCCCGTACGTGCTGGGGTTGGTCTCGTTCACGATGGGGACCGTGATGATCGGGTTCGAGCTGTTCGTCGCCGGCCTGCAAGCGTTCATCTTCGCCGTGCTCACCGCCTCGTACATCGCCGGTGCGATCGCGGAGGAGCACTGAGCCAAGGGAGGGATACATGATCGGAGTCGTGACCCAGATGGTGGCCCTCGTGGCCGAGACCACCGGAGACGTCGCCGCCATTGGCAAGGGCCTGGTGTACGGGCTCGCCGCCATCGGCCCGGGCATAGGCATCGGTGTCCTGATGGGCAAGTCGGTCGAAGCCATGGCTCGGCAGCCCGAGGCTGCCGGCATGGTCCGAGGGACGATGTTCATCGGGATCGGCCTGATCGAGGCGCTGGCCCTGTTCGGGTTCGTGCTCTCGTTCATCATCTCGTAGGGGAAGGCGATGCACCCATTCGTCGCAGCGTTCGTCCTCGCGGCCGAACAGGTCAGCGATAAGAAAGACCTGTACCCCAAGCTCTCCGAGCTCATCCTGGGGGCCGTCGCCTTCGGCATCCTGTTCGTGTTCATGGCCAAATGGGTCATCCCCAGGGTCAACCAGACCCTCGAGCAGCGCCGGGACAAGATCCAGGGCGACCTGGAGAAGGCCGAGCAGACCCGGCAGGAAGCGGACAAGGAGTTGCGCGACTACCGGCAGCAACTTTCCGGGGCCCGGGAGGAGGCCAACCGCATCATCGAGGAGGCCCGGCAGACGGCCGAGTCCATGCGGAAGGATCTGACCGCCAAGGCCCAGCAGGAATACGAACAGATCGTGGCCAGGGCCCAAGAAGAGATCCGGGCCGAGCGGGACCGGGTCTTCCAGGAGCTGAAGGGGCAAGTGGGCGAGCTGTCGCTGGCCCTGGTCATCCGGGTCATCGGCGATTCAATGGACCAGGCCCGGCAGCGAAAGCTGGTCGACCAGTACATCGAGGAGCTGGCGGCAATGCCGGCGGCCGGGAACGGTCGCGGCTCGGGTTCGGGCTCTGGCGCGAGCCGTGCGGAGGCCTAGTTGCCGGAACGGGAGCGCTACCGTCTGATCCAGGGGTACGCCCAGGCCCTGTTCGCGGTGGCCGAAGCAGAGGGCGACCTGGAGCAGGTTGAGGACGAGCTCTACCGGTTCGGCAAGACGGTCGAATCCCGGCCAGAGCTTCGGGATGCGCTGACCGACCCTGCGCTCCCATTGGACCGGAAGCGGGCCGTCTTGGAAGAGCTGCTGGGGGACAAGGCGAGCCCGCATACATCGAACCTGCTGATGTTCCTCGTCGAACAGGGGCGGGCGCGGGACCTCCAACGGATCGTCACGGCGCTGGCCGAGGTGGCGGCCGAGCGGCGGCGCAAGGCCGTGGCCGAGGTCCGGTCGGCCGTTCCCCTGGACGAGGATCAGCGCGCCCGGCTGGCAGAAGCGCTGTCGAGGGCCACAGGCAAGGACATCGAGCTCAAGGTCCTGGTCGACCTCGGCGTGATCGGTGGGGTGGTCGCCCGCGTGGGGGACCAGGTGTTCGACGGGAGTGTTCGAAGGAAGCTCGAGATCGCACGGGAGCAATTGACGCGAGCCCGGTGAGGGTTCGCTTCGAGGAGGTCTTTCATCAGTGGCGCAGGAGCTGAGCATCTCACCGGAGGAGATCGCGGAAGCACTTCGGAAGTACGTGGAGGGCTTCGAACCCACCATGGAGCGGGAGGAGGTGGGCCGGGTCTTGATCGCCGGAGACGGCATCGCCCGGGTGTCCGGCCTTCCGACGACCATGGCGAACGAGCTACTGGAGTTCCCCCGAGGGGTGCTCGGGTTGGCGCTCAACCTGGAAGAGGATCAGATCGGATGCGTCGTCCTCGGTGAGGCGTCGCACATCGAAGAAGGCGATCCGGTCAAACGCACGGGGCGCATCCTCAGCGTTCCCGTCGGCGACGGCCTGCTCGGCCGCGTCGTGGACGCCCTCGGCGAGCCCATCGACGGGAAAGGACCGATCCGGTCCGACGAGACCCGAGTGCTCGAGATCCAAGCCCCCTCGGTGGTGGACCGCCAGCCCGTGAAGGAGCCGCTGCAGACGGGGATCAAGTCGATCGACGCGATGACGCCCATCGGGCGCGGCCAGCGAGAACTGATCATCGGCGACCGGCAGACCGGGAAGACCGCCATCGCGATCGACACGATCATCAACCAGCGCGACAACTGGGCCAGCGGTGACCCCAAGCGCCAGGTCAAGTGCATCTACGTGGCGGTGGGCCAGAAGGCGTCGACGGTGGCCGAGTGGGTCGAAGCGCTCGCGGAGAACGGGGCCCTCGATTACACGGTCGTGGTGAATGCCCCCGCGTCCGATCCGGCACCGTTCCGATACGTGGCGCCGTACGCCGGCTGCGCCATGGGGGCCCACTGGATGGAGCAGGGCCAGCACGCCCTGGTCATCTACGACGACCTCTCGAAGCAGGCCGACGCATATCGAACGCTTTCACTGCTGCTTCGCCGGCCCCCCGGCCGCGAGGCATACCCGGGCGACGTCTTCTACCTCCACTCGCGGCTGTTGGAGCGCGCGGCCAAGCTCTCCGACGAGAAGGGCGGCGGTTCGTTGACCGCGCTGCCGATCGTGGAGACCAAGGGCGGCGACGTCTCCGCCTACATCCCGACGAACGTCATCTCCATCACCGACGGCCAGATCTACCTGGAGACCGACCTGTTCTACGCCGGCGTTCGGCCCGCCATGAACGTCGGCATCTCGGTATCCCGGGTGGGTGGCAACGCCCAGATCAAGGCCATGAAACAGGTGGCCGGGCGGCTCCGTCTGGACCTGGCTCAGTACCGGGAGCTCGAGGCGTTCGCAGGGTTCGGCTCCGAGCTGGACAAGGCCTCCCAGCAGCAGCTGGCCCGGGGAGCGCGGGTGGTGGAGGTCCTGAAGCAGCCCCAGTTCCAGCCGATGTCCGTCGAACAGCAGGTCATGTCCATCTTCGCCGTCACCGGCGGTTACCTCGACGCCCACCTCGTGGATGACGCCAAGCGGTTCGAACGCGCCTTCATCCAATACATGGAGACCCGACACCCGGACGTGGGCAAGCACATCCGGGAAGAGGGGACGCTCTCCGAAGGCGTCGAGGGGAAGCTGAAGGCCGCAATCGAAGACTTCGCCAGGACGTTCGCCCCCAGCGACATGGACGCGGGAAGTGCGGCCGCGGCAGGTCCCGGAGCACCGCCCGACCAGATGAGGCGCGACGTGGGGTGGGATCGCATATCGGCCGACGGCGACGAAGGGCCGGAGGGCGAGCCGGGGGCGGTCGCGGGGCGAGAAGCCGAGCGTGGTGCTCCGGGCACTGAGCCGCAGATCGAGGGGTTCCAGGAACCCAGCCAGGTCGAACGGGAAGAGGAATTCGTCGAGCGCGAAGGGGCGGTCGGCGACACCGAGGCACAACCGCCCGGATAGGGGGTCGCCGAGAGATGGGGGCGAAGCTCCGCGTCGTTCGCAGGCGGATCCGGTCGGTGCAGTCGACGATGAAGATCACTCGTGCCATGGAGCTGATCGCGTCGTCCCGGATCCTCAAGGCGCAGCAACGTGTGGAGGCGGCCCGTCCGTATGCCGAACGGCTGACGGCGGCCATGGAGGACGTCGCCAGACAGACCGGCGGGCTGGTGCATCCGCTCCTGGAGGAGCGCCCGAACGCGGAACGGACAGGGATGCTGGTGCTCACCTCCGACCGCGGGCTCGCCGGCGCGTACAACAGCAACGCGCTGCGCCGGGCGGAGGGTCTGATGCGCGACCTTCGGGGGCGGGGCCTGGCGCTCGCCCTGTACACCGTGGGGCGGAAGGCCCAGTCGTACTTCCGTTTCCGCCAGATCCCCATCGAACGGGCGTGGACCGGGGTCAGCGAAGTGCCGCCGTACACGGCAGCGGGGGAGATCGGGGCCGAACTAATCGGGGCGTTCGAACGCCGCGACATCGACGAGCTCCACGTGGTCTACACCGACTTCCGTTCGGCGTTCACCATGCGGGCCACGGTGCGCAGGTGGCTTCCCATCGCTCCCGAGGAGATCGTGGGACAGGACCACGGCGAGCCGGCCGCCGAGTATCTGTTCGAGCCCGAGCCGGCCGAGATCCTCGATTACCTTTTGCCGCAGTACGTCACGACGAAGGTGTTCCACGCCATGCTTGAGTCGGCGGCGTCGGAGAACGCAGCCCGACGGCGGGCGATGAAGGCCGCCACCGAGAACGCGGAGGACCTGATCAAGGTGCTGACACGGCAGGCGAACCAGGCCCGGCAGTCGGAGATCACCACCGAGATCTCCGAGATCGTCGGCGGTTCGGAGGCCCTGAAACAGGAATCCGCCTAGGGAGGACGACAGATGACTGAGCCACGACGAAACGAAGGGTGAGCGAGATGGCCAAGAAAGCTGAGAACGCTGAGAGGACGAGCGGGGACGGGCACCGTCCTGGACGGATCGTGGCCGTGATCGGGCCCGTGGTGGACGTCGAGTTCCCCCCTGAGAACCTGCCAGAGGTCAACACCGCGCTGAAGGTGAGGCGAACGCTGGGAGAGGTGACCGACGAGATCACATGCGAGGTGGCCCAGCACATCGGCGAATCCGTGGTCCGGGCCATCGCTCTGAAGCCCACCGATGGGCTGGTCCGCGGGGCGAGGGTCGAGAACACGGGCGCGCCGATCATGGTTCCCGTCGGCAAGGGCGTGCTGGGCCACGTGTACAACGTCCTGGGCCAGCCGCTGGACGTCTCGGCCGATCAGATCCAGCCACAGGACTGGTGGCCGATCCACCGCGACCCACCCCCCTTCGAGGAGCTCGAACCGAGGACCCAGATGTTCGAGACCGGGATCAAGGTCATCGACCTGCTGGAGCCCTACGTGCAGGGCGGCAAGATCGGCATGTTCGGGGGCGCCGGGGTGGGCAAGACGGTGATCATCCAGGAGATGATCTACCGGGTCGCCGAGCAGCACGGCGGCGCGTCGGTGTTCGCCGGAGTCGGCGAGCGGACCCGCGAGGGGAACGACCTGTTCCTCGAGATGACCGAGTCCGGGGTCATCGAGAAGACCGCCCTGGTTTTCGGCCAGATGGACGAACCGCCGGGCACCCGGCTGCGCGTGGCCTTGTCGGCGTTGACCATGGCCGAGTACTTCCGGGACGTGGAGCGCCAGGACGTCCTGCTGTTCATCGACAACATCTTCCGGTTCGTCCAGGCGGGCTCCGAGGTTTCGACGCTGCTCGGCCGGATGCCCTCCGCCGTCGGCTACCAGCC
>JBKPGU010000185.1:0-8289 GCA_046729535.1 Actinomycetota bacterium | reverse complement strand
GGCCACGCTCGGCTTGGCGCTGCAGGGCCGTCTTCAGTTCGCGGCGACCGTGGCAAACCTGCGGCTCCGGGTCCTCCACGCTGGGGTCGAGGTAGGTCCACTCGAGATCCGGATCGACGAATTGAAGCATCGTCGCCACGTCGCCGCGGGCGTAGGCCTCGTACGCCCTACGGATCAGGTCCACGTTCTCGTTCGACATCGGGTCCTCCCTTCGTCCTTGGGGTTTGGGAAAGGGGGAAGAAAACCCCAAGGAGAGGCGGCGCTCGAGCCACCACCGGCCCACGGTCGGTTGACCACGACGCACGGCACATTGGTTGGTGGCCACAAAGGCCAGCCGATCGGACCCCTTGACGAGGTAAGCGGGGTGTTCAGGGTCAGCCGAACGGGCGCATCATCGACCAGTATCGAACAGACGCCCCGAGTGGGCAAGGCACGGGTCTTTAGATTACGGCCCGGTTGCCTCGCGTCTTCGACTTGCAGAAGTCCTGGTTAAAGGGACCCCGTCGGACCGTGCAGATCCGGTTGGCTCCGCCGATAAGCACGCGATAAGCACGCCGCTACCAGGAGGCCGCGCCCTCACGGGAGACGTTCGCTAGCGCCCCGCCGACTCGCGTGCCGTCGTATCCCCAGAGGCAGGAAGCGAGCTCCCCTGCGCAGCCCGCTTAAGGAACGAGGGCCCGCCGGAGCGGGCCCTCGCGTCCTTCTCTCTTGGATTCGCTACGCGTTGACGCCGACGATCGTACCTCCGATCTCACCGGCCCCGTCGCGGTAGCTGACCCGGCCGAGGTACTTCGTGCCGGCCGCCAGCCCGCTCCAGGAGACGGTGATGTCGGCGGTTCCGCCGACCGTGGCGGTCGACGTGCTGGACGTCGTGGTCATGTTGCCCGCAGACGAGCTCCCAAGGAGCCAGCTGAAGAGCGTGTAGACCGCGTTGGTACCGTCGGTCTCCCAGCCGTGCACGTACAGCTTGTAGCCGCCCGCGGCCGGAGTCGCGAGGTCGATCCGCTCGGCCGCCGTCGCGCCGGCGCTGATGCCGACGAGCTCGAGCGCGTTCCCGGCCCCGACCTTGTACAGGTACAGGTCGAGGTCGTCCTGGCCGTCGGTGAACTCATCGAACAACCGGAACCGTGCCAGCGTCGTCCCGGCCGGAACCGTGAACGGGTGCACCTGGATGCCCTGGTTGGCATCAGGCGTGGACGTGTCGAAGTTGTTCGTCGGATCGTCGACGACTGTCCGCTGCTCGGTTGCGGCAGGGATGAGTCCCTGAGGGGCGACCGAGAACGGGCCCTGGTAGCCGAGGGTGACGGAGTAGTTTGCCGTTCCGGACACGCCGGCGCCCGTGATCTCGGCCGGAGCCGTCACCGCCACAGGGCGGATGACGAGCGGGATGCGAACGTCGTGACCGTTGCGGTCGCTCCACGTGAGAGCGCCGAACGCGTACTCGTCGAAGACCGCCTCACTGTCGGACGTGAAGCTGATCTGGTACGTCGCGGTGGCACCCGTGGCTATGTTGAGCTTGTTCGGGGTGACCGAGACGTCGACCCCGGCCGGTGCGGCGACGCTCGGGCGGTACGTGCCCGCCGCGCCGACGTTCGTCACCTTCCGCGTCACCGTCTTCGTGCCCGTGAGGGCGCGGATGGTGACCGAAGGGACGTTGAGGTCGGTCGGAGCGACGACCGGAGCCGGGCTCGTCCCGAAGCACAGGTTGCAGAGACCCTGGCTCTTCAGGAACGCCCGGTAGTCGTCGAACCCGACCGGGTAGACGAGGCCCGGATCCGCCGCGCCGTTCGGGGCCACGTGACCCGCTCCGAAGTCGAATGGATCGGCGGGAGTAACGCCGTCTTCCTTCGTGACGTTCTGACGTGCGCTCGTCATGATCGCCGACTGCATCTGGTCGGGCGTCCAGCTGGGATGGAGATCCCGGAGGAGGGCGCCGATGCCTGCGATGTGCGGACTCGACATCGACGTACCGCCGATCGACTGGAACAGCTGGCCGGCGATCGCGTTCGTCTCGACCGGGCTGTTCGCGGACAGCACCTGCACGCCCGGAGCGGTGATGTCCGGCTTCAGGAGGTCACCCGTGTTCCGCGCGCTCGGCAGCAGCGGCCCGCGGGAGGAGAAGGCAGCCATGACGTTGCCATCGCTGAGCTCCTTCACGCCGCCCGTGAGCGAGGCGGTCGCACCCGAGGTGGCCGCGTACGCCTTGATGGCCAGTCCGTCCGACCTGTGCACGTGCACGGTCGGCACGTGGTGCGTGTCGCTCATGAGTGTGTCGAACTCGGACGCGGTGTAAAGCACCATGCCGACACCGCCCGCGTTCTTGACCGCACGGCTTCTCGCCGCGCGGTTGAAGCTCCCCTCGCAGATGACGATCTTGCCCGTCACCTTCGCCGAGTCGAGCCCGGTGAGGCAGCCGACGCTGCCAGCCTTCTCCCCGTCGACGATCGGAGTGGAGCCGAGGTTGAGCGTGACCGAGACGCCCTGGAACGTCTGACCGTTGCCGAGGCGGACGGTGCCTCTCCACAAGCGGTTGTGCGTGCTCGCGGCGACCGTCGTCAGCCACGGGCCACCGTGATCGACCGTGCTCGAGTCAGGGCCCGAGTTGCCCGCGGAAGCGGCCACGAACACGTTCGCCTGGCGAGCGAACAGGAACGCGACGTCATCGGCATCGAGGAAGTCGGGATCATTGTCGCCGATCGAGTAGTTGATGACGTCGACGCCGTCGGCGACAGCGTCGTCGATCGCCGCGGTGAGGTCGCTGATGGCGCAGCCGCCCGGCCAGCAGGCCTTGTAGGCGGCAATGCGCGCCCGAGGCGCCATGCCGCTGATGGTCCCCATGGTACGGCCGAGGATCGTCGCCGTGACGTTGGCGTTACCGCCGGCGGTCGCAGCCGTGTGCGAGCCATGACCCTCGGAGTCGCGTGGCGACTGGTACGAGCTCGCCAGATCACCGCCGAAGTGGCCGAAGCCCTTCTCGTAGTACCGGGCGCCGATCAGCTTGTCGGAGCAGTTGGCCTGCGTCCACTGCTCGCCGGATTCGCACTGACCGTTCCAGCCTGCCGGCGGAGGCCCGTAGCCGGTGTCGGCGAAGCTCGGATGCTCGGGCCAGATGCCGGTGTCGACGACGCCGATGATGACGTCCTCGCCGGCGCTTCCCTGACCGCCGAGCTGGCTCCAGATGCCGCCGCCCGCGTTCAGGCCGAGGAACGTCGGCGTGTTGTCGGTCGTTGGATACGAAAGCGCGTCGCGCTGAACCGAGGCGACGCCGTTCGTCGCCCGCAGCTTGGCCACTTGGCTCTTGTCGAGCGCGGCGGCGAAGCCGTTGAGCGAGTAGACGTAGTCGTAGATCCGCGTGGCGCCGACGCTCCGAGCCACGTTGTCGTGTTTTGCGCGCAAGTAGCCCGCGTACTTCGCGACGTCGGCGTTGTTCTTGTCGAGCTTCTCGCCGGCGGCCGGCTTCGTGGCCGGGTGGCCGGCAACGCCGCCTGTGTAGGCGGCGACAGGCGCCTCCTCGAGGAGCACGATCCAGACGTCGCTGTTCGCGCCTTTGCCGGCGGACGCGGGGCGTCCGCTCTCGCGCGCTCCGGCTGTGGTCGTGAGGAAGACGGCAATGAGGCTCACCCCGACGAGCGCGGCGAACCCCCTGACGGCATTTCGCATGCTCTCACCTCCTGAAGACCGCGGCCGCCACCGGTTGCGGCCGCCCCAATAAAAATCGGGCCATAGAGTACCCATTTTCGAGCCGCCTCATAGGCGGCTCACCGATGTAGCCTCCCCGCGCCGATGGGGGCCGTGGTCAGGTGGCGTCAAGCGACGCGCAAGGACGTCGTCCGCGTGACCGCTAGCTACGCGAGGGTCGCTCCCTCGATGACCTGGCGGCGGCGATCGCGGAAGCGCCCGTTGGAGCCGGAGCTTCTCGAGTGCACGCTTTCGGAGTGACGAACTCCTGCGGCCGAAGCCCCTTCGTTCGCTGATCAGGAACCCATACCTTCGAGATTCTTGGCCACAACTGCCATCGTCTGGGCGTACTCGTCGCTCGGGCTCCCGGCGGCGACAGAGCGGAGGGACGGGGATTTGAACCCCGGAGACGGTTACCCGCCTACACGCTCTCCAGGCGTGCCCCTTCGTCCGCTCGGGCATCCCTCCGGCGGCGATTCTACGAGAAGCCCGTAGGCATCCCGCTGCTAGAGTTCGCCTCGCCACGGATTCGGGGAGGGTCAAGCCCGAGATGCCGAAACCGATCGACCGCTTCGAGGTCCAGCGACTGCTCAAGGCGGGGGCGCAGCTGGTCGAGGTCCTGCCTCCGGAGGAGTACGAGGAAGAGCACATCCCCGGAGCGATCAGCCTCCCCCTGCGGAGGATCGAATCGCAAGCCCGCGACCGCCTCGATTCG
This sequence comes from Actinomycetota bacterium, assembly GCA_046729535.1. Classification (GTDB taxonomy): domain Bacteria; phylum Actinomycetota; class UBA4738; order UBA4738; family UBA4738; genus JBKPGU01. The sequence continues at coordinate 3,896 of JBKPGU010000185.1, read as the reverse complement.
GGGCGGCCCGTCGTCGTCTACTGCTTCGACTCTGGTTGAGACATCAGCCCGCGGGCCGCGTGGCGGCTCGAGAGCTTCGGATTCCGCGAGGTCTACGACTACGTCGCCGGCAAGCAGGACTGGCTCGCGGCTGGATTTCCCGTCGACGGGACACTGTCCGCCTACCCCCGAGCGGGCGAGGTGGCACGGAAGGACGTTCCGACGTGCAGGCTCGACGAGCGCCTCGGGGACGTGAAGGAGCGGGTCCGCGAGGCCGGCTGGAACGTCTGTGTGGTCGTCAACGACGAGGGGGTGGTCTTCGGATTGTTCCGGGCGAAGGAATTGGAGAAGGACGACGATCTTCGGGTCGAACAAGCCATGCGTCCCGGTCCAAGCACCTTCCGCCCGCACGTCCTTGCCCACGAGATGGCCGAGTACATGGCCGGGCATGGCCTTGAGAGCTCACCGATCACGACCTCCGACGGGAGGCTGGTCGGGATCCTCCTCCGAGAGGACGCCGAGCGGGCCGCCCACGAGGTGCACGAAGCGATGCATGAGCACGAAGCCAAGGAGGGTTGAGTTGCCCGACACGGCGGGACCCGCGGCGCCCGAGGGCGCCACCATCGACGGCGAACGCGGACCGAAGATCGCTTGCGTCCACTGCGGCCGAACGATCGCTTGGTGTTCGTTCTGCGACCGAACCGATTGCGCGGAGCCTTCCTGCCTCGCTTGCCGCTTGGTCGCCCTCCGCGAATCGGGGAGCTCTCTGCACCGTCACGGCGGCTGAGCGCCGTGCGCCGCCTGCTCGCCACCCTGGTCGCACTGGCGCTGATCCTCGTGGCCGCGGACTTCGGGCTCCGCTTCCTTTCCGAGTACAGGGTGTCCAAGCAGATCCAGGAGTCCCTCCAGCTTCCGGTACGACCTTCCGTCTCTCTCGGGGGCCTCCCCTACATCCCCCGTCTCCTTTCGGGCGACTTCCTGCCGGGGCTTCTGTACACGGGTGTCGGCGTGTCCGGGTCGGGAGCAGAGATCGCCTTCGAACTGCAGAGGCCGCGGTTCGAGATCAAGCGATAGTCCCGAACGGTCGGGCAGCCTCGACCTAGAGGTACCGAGCGATCGACATGGCCAGGGCCGCGAGGGCGATGAGCCCAAGACCGATCCTGCCCAGGATCTTGAGCCGCGTCTGGATCCGCCCGATCTCCGCCGCCATCTCCGGCGGCGGCGGAGCTCCCGCGTCGGCCGCCTGACGCCCCAGGGACAGCAGACGGATTACGTTCGGCCGTGTCGCGAAGATCCCGATCCCCAACGCAACCATCGCCAGCACCGCACCGATCGTCATGGTCGCGCCGAACCTTGAGCCGATCCAGGTGCCCCAGCTGCCGAACTCGTGCCAGTCATGCCAGTACAAGAAGAGTCCACCGATCACGGTGGTTGCGCCCAGCGCGATCAGCCGGTCGATGAACCTGCGGTTGCCCAGGAGCTCCGCCATGAAGGGCGCACCGGTAGGAGCGATCGCCGCCACACTTGGCTGGATGAACACCGCGAACAGGAAGACTGACCCCGCCCATGCGATCCCGGCCATGATGTGGACGATCCGAAACACGATCACGTAAACGCCTGCTGCCAGCACTGAATGTCCCCCTGTTCGTCGCGGGAGTCGATGCGGTGCGCCAAAGCGTAGGGCCACGCCTCCGAGCCCCGCAAGGGCCGGAGGATTTCACACGGCCACGTTCTGGGCCTAGCTCAGGCTGAACGGCAAGCGAACAGCCGGCGAAGAGTCGATGAACGCGATGGGTCCGGGCGTTCCGCCGAAGCTAGAGTTTCAGGTCTCGTCAGGAAGGCGGTCGATGCATCCGGATCCTTCGGAGCTTCGCACTCTTCCTCTGTTCGCCTCGGTGGGTGACGAGGACCTTGATCAGATCGCCAGGTGGTTCGAGGTCCGGAGCGTCGAGAGCGGAAGGAAGGTCACCCTCGAGGGAGCGTCCGGTTACAGCTTCTTCGTCATCCAGGGAGGAACGGCTGTGGTCAGCCGAGGCGGGGACGTCATCCGCACGCTCGAGTCCGGCGACTTCTTCGGTGAGAAGGCCATCCTGGACTCGGGTCGACGGACGGCCGACGTCGTAGCAACGACCCCCATGAAGCTCATGGCGATGTTCGGCTCGGACTTCCGGCAACTCGAGGCGCAGTTCCCCGACGTGGCGAGCCGGATCCAAAGCATCGTCGACCAGCGGTAAGGCGGAGGGCTCCCCGATCCTTCGGAGCTACGTTCGCTGCAACATCTGCTGCATCGCCGACCCGAGCAGCCGTCCCTCCTCGGACCAGATCGACGCCTGTCCCGCGACCAGCGCGTGGTGCGAGAGGGGCGAGCGAGCGTCGATCAAGAGCCACTCGGAACCGGGCTCAGCGGCGTGGAACGACATCGCCAGGTCCAAGCTGGGGGCGATGTACGGGAAGAGCGCCTCGTGCACCAGCGTCGCACTCGGAAACATGGCCGAATCGGCGACCACCAGCATCCGCCCGGCATCGACGAAGGGATCCTCGAGGGCGGAGCGGACCCGCAACGTTCCCCAGCTCAGCGACCTGGGCTCCCCGGCTCCTCCCAAGCCCCACGCATTCGGAGCGACCACACATGAGTCGCGGTGGTCTGCTCACCTTTGCTCACCCGATGGTGCGAGATAGTCAGGGTGCGCTGACTGCCCCGCTGGGGATCGGTCAGGCCTGATCCCGGGTGCCGGAGCAAGGACTCAACTCATGGGCTCAGTCATGGGCTCGGTCATGGTGCACCTCCCATCTATGTCTCGTGCTTCATGTCGACCGTGGCCGTTCCGTACTGCGGGCTCCCGGTGGGCCGGTAGACCTGGATCGTCACGCCCTTCGGTGTGGCTCGCGAGTCGACCAGGTCAAGCGCTGTGTCCGGGCCGGTGTCGGGGAATAGCCGGGTGCCCTGGCCGACGACCACGGGGCAGACGAACAGGGTGATCTCGTCGACTAGCTGGTTGTCGAGTAGCCAGCGGACCAGACCGCCGCTGCCGTGCACCTGCAAATCCCCTCCCCGCTTGGCTTTCATCCCGCCGACGGCGGCCGCGACATCACCGGAGAGGACGGTCGTGTTCGCCCACCGCGGTTCGGTGAGCGTGGTCGATGCCACGTACTTCGGCCGCGTGTTCAGCGCCGTCCAGATGGGGTTGGCACCCGGATCTGCCATCGCTCCCCACGAGGCCGCGAAGATCTCGTAGGTCCGCCGGCCGAACAGGAAGGCGTCGGCACGCGCGTAGACCTGGTTGAGAAACGTCATGGCCTCGTTATCGAACAGCGGCGTGACCCACCCGCCGCGTTCGAATCCGCCCCTGCGGTCCTCGTCCGGTCCGCCGAGTCCCTGCATCACTCCGTCGACGGAGACGATCGTGGTGGTCGTCAGCTTCACGACAGCTCCTTTCTCGATGGTCTTTAGCTTGGATCTGGTTGCCTCAACCGGTTTCAGCCAAGATCTCGTCGATCTGGTCGACCGCCTGCTTCAGACCCTCCTCCATGCCCATGGGTATGCGGTGCCGTGACCCGCCCGCGGGCTGGGCCGATGTCCTGAATCTGCGTCCATAAAAAGACCGACATCGAGGACCCCCTCTGCTAGCGGTTCCGGTTCGGTTCGCGCCCGATCCTGCATCGTGCCATCACATGCGGGTCCGCGCGACCCGATGAGGAATGCAAGTCTCTCCCTCCGACTCGCATTCCAAGAACAACTTGAGGCGAGCTGTGTGTGCAGAACGACCTGGAGACCATCGACCGAGCTACGACTGCCGCACGACGGCTACTTCTGACTCGGTTCGAGGTTCCGCGGTAGGGGTGGGATTTGAACCCACGAGGGGCTTGCACCCCTAGCGGTTTTCGAGACCGCCGCCCTAGGCCAGACTAGGCGACCC
>JBKPGU010000184.1:0-5815 GCA_046729535.1 Actinomycetota bacterium | reverse complement strand
GTCGAGGGCAGCCTCCACCTCGTCCATGAGGTAGAAGGGGCTGGGCCGGGCCCGGAAGATCGCGAACAGGAACGCCAGGGCCGCCAGGGAACGCGCCCCGCCCGACAGCAGGGACAGTCGCTTGACCCGGCCTCGGCCCGGCCGGGCCTCGACCTCGATCCCCGACCCGAGGAGGTCCGAGGGATCTTCCAGGGTCAACCGCCCCTCTCCGCCGGGGAACATCAGCTCGAACAGCGCCCCGAACTCTCGCGCCACATCTTGGAACGCGGCGTCGAACATCTCCGCCACCCGTTCGTCGATCTGCCGGATGACCTCGAGGAGATCCCGACGGGCCGCCCTGACGTCCTCCAGCTCGCGGACCAGGAAGTCGTGGCGTTCCTTCAGTGAATCGAGTTCGTCCACCGCCAACAGGTTCACCCTGCCCACGAGTCCGAGGCGGCGGGAAACCACGTCGGCCCGTCGCCGCAACTCCTGGACGGAGTCCGCTTCTTCCAGCGAAGCCACGGCCTCCACCGGCTCGACCCCATGGCCGTCGCGGATCATCCGCTCGGCGTCGAGGACCCTCCGCTCAAGATCGAGGCGGGCCCGGTCCTCGTCCTCGTGTTCGGAGCGGAACCGTTCCGCGGCGGCCGAGTGCTCGCGCCAGGCCCGGTTCGCCTCGTCGTGCTGGACCTGCACGCCGCGGGCCGCTTCGGAAGCTGCCCGGTAGGCCGCGAGCGCCCCTGACAGGTTGCCGTCGGCGTCCCTCAGGGCTTCCTCGGCCAGCACCCGTTCCGCCTCGTTGGCCTTCAGCAGGTCTCGAAGCACGATCGGGTCCTCGGCGGCGAGCGCGCCGATGTCCTTCCTGGTCCTGGTGGCTCCGGCGTCCAGCCGGGCTCGTTCCCGTCGGAGGGCCTCGACCTCCACCCGCAGATGGACCGGAGGTTCGGGGATCTGCGGGAGCGGGGGAAGCTCGACGGCCGATATCGGAAGCTCCGCCAGGGCGAGCCGGGTCGACGACGCCGCGGCCTCGACCGTGGCCACCCGGGCGGCCACGACATGCTCCTCACGACGGAGCGCCGCCCACTCTCGCTCGACGGCAGCCATCTCGTTCGCCGCTCGCGTGATGCTCCGGTCGGCCTCCTCCAGCTCCGCCCTCACGGCGTCCGCCTTCGCCGAGACCTCGGCCAGTCGCTGCCGTCCCTCGCGCACCCCTCGGTGGATGGCAGCCAGGTCGCGCTCGAGCGCCCCGAGGTCGCGCTGGAGCTCCTCCACCCGGCGATCGTGCCCCGGCGGCGTTCGGACGAACGCCGGCCCGATCACCACGCCGTGCGGCGTGACGAAGTGGGCTTCCGGATGAACGCGATGCTTCGCGGTGGCCTCGGACACGTTGTTGACCAGGTAGACGTCGGCCAGCAGCCGGGCGACCAGGTCTGCCACCCGGGTGTTCGGGCGGACGAGCGACAGCAGGTGGCGTCCGCCCGCGGTGGGGATGGCCGCGGCCCGGGGCGACGAGAGTCCGGAGGCCACCGCGAACGTCAACCCGGTGGCGCCCTCCGCGTCGGCGTCGGCGAGGGCTTCCCGCTGGGTGGCGTACACGACGGAATCGGCGAACGAGCCCAGCGCCGCCCGGAGGGCGACGCGCAGGTCGGGGGCGGTCTCGATCAGCTCGTGAAGCAGACCGATGGGGCGCTCCCCCCGCTTCCGTACGAACGAGGCTCCGGGCGACTCGGAGAGATCCTTCCGCCTCGCCTCCAGGACCTCTTGCCGGGCAAGCAGATGCTTCTCCCTCGTCTCGAGTTCGCTCACGTCCGCGGCGAGCTCCGCCACCTCGCGGTCGAGCCTGCCCAGGTCCGCCGCGAGGGGGGTGGAATGGGAGTCGAGCCGCTCCACCTCCGCTTCGAGTTCGGCAGAGCGGCCCGCTGCCTGTTCGAGCCTCCCCCGGATCTCGGCCACGGAAGCTGAGAGACGGGTCAGCTCGGCCTCGTGGCCGGTCAACGTGCGGCGGTGCGCCTCGGTCTCCGCCCGGCGGGCCATGGCCTCATGCTCGACACGCCGGCGCTCCTCTTCGGCCTCCGTCCGGGAGGCCTGTGCTGCGCGGAACGACGCTTCGGCCCCTTCGAGCTCGGCCTCCCTCGCAGCGAGCGAGGCGGCGACCTCGTCGGCCGCCCGCTGCGTGCGGTCGAGCTCCTCCTCCAGAGCGAACAGCCGGCCGGACCCTCCGACCGCCGCGCCCAGCCGCTCCCGAACTGAGGCCTCTTCCCGCATGGCCCTCCGCAGGCGCGCCTCGGCCTCCGACTTGGCCACCGTGGTCTCCTGATGCAACCTCTCGGCCCGGCGCAGGGTGGCCTCCGCGAGCGCTCGCTCGCCGTCGAGCTCGGCGATCCGGTTGTCCAGCTCGGCCAGCCGGTCCCGCATCCGGACCTGCCTTGCCTCGGCCTGTTCCCACGAGGGCCGCCGACGGTCGCGCTCGGCGTACAGCTCCACCAGGCGGGCAGCGGCCAGCTTGCCGGCCAGGGTCTCGGCTTCCCGAGTGAGCGCGTCGTGGCGGGCGGCCAGCTCGGCCTGCTGCTTCAACGGCTTGAGCTGCCGTCGGAGCTCGTTGATCACGTCCTGGAGCCGAAGGATGTCCTGTTCCAGCCCATCAAGCTTCCGTTCGGCCCGGTCCCTCCGGCGGCGGTGCTTGGCGATGCCCGCGGCTTCTTCGACGAACTGGCGGCGCTCGTCCGGCCTTGCCGAGAGGACGGCGTCCAGCTGCCCCTGGCCGATGATCGTGTGCAGGGCCCGCCCCATCCCGGTGTCGGACAGGAGCTCGTGGATGTCCAGCAGGCGGCAGGGCCTGCCCCCGATGCGGTACTCGCTCTCGCCCGACCGGTACAGGCTCCGGCTGATCTCGATCTCGGAGGCGGGAACGGGGATCAAACCGGTCGAGTTGTCGATGACCAACCTCACCTCGGCCAGGCCCAGCGCGGGGCGGGCGGGGCTCCCGGCGAAGATGACGTCGGCCATCGCCGTCCCGCGCAAGGACCGCGGCCCTTGCTCGCCCAGCACCCAGGCGATGGCGTCGACGATGTTCGACTTGCCGGATCCATTGGGGCCGACGATGACACTCACGCCAGGCGTGAACTCCAGCGTGGTCTTGTCGGCGAACGACTTGAAGCCGCGCGCGGAGAGAGATCGAAGGAACACCTTGGGACCCGATGCTACTGGCCGGATGGGATGGAATCTCGATTTCGGCTGGGGAGTTGCCCAGACTTCACCGGGTGATCATGAAACCCCGGTCGCCGGCCGGCCGCTCCTCCTGGACGTCGACGGCCTCCACCGTGGCGAAGTCGGGTCCGGACCTGCACCATTCGACCATCCCGTCCACGGCCGCGGGATCCCCCTCGAACACCGCCTCCACTCTCCCGTCGGGGAGGTTCTTGACGAATCCGGCCACACGATGGTGGAGCGCCTCGTCGCGGCAGAACCACCGGAACCCAACGCCCTGGACCTGCCCGGAGATGAAGACGTGCACCCGCTTGGCCACGGGCTACTTCTGGTCCTTCAGGCCGTCCAGGTACGCGGCGGCGGCGCGGTGGGCCCGCCGGATCCGAGGAGGGACGGCCTTGAAGTCCCGATACCGCAACTGGGAGACGTCGCTGTACTTGGGTGGCTCCGGCTCTCCGGTCGGGAGGACGTGGGTGGTCACCCCCTCGGGGAGCGTGGCCATGTCGTGGGCGAACCGGTGGCGACGGGCGATCTCGAACGCCACCATGGCCACCTGCCACGGGTTCTTCGGCGGGGAGAGCGCCCGTTCGATCCGACCCACGTGCAGCACGTAGATCTCCTTCGCCCCGAGATCGACGGCCCGTTCGATCGGGATGCTGTTCACCACGCCGCCGTCGATGAAGTGCTCGCCGTCGAGCTCCACCGGGGGCAGGATCCCCGGCACCGCGCACGAGGCGAGGATGGCATCGATCAGTGGCCCCTCCGAGAACCAGTGCTCCGCCGCCCGCTCGATGTTCGCGGCGACACACTGGAAAGGGACCAGGAGGTCCTCGAAGCGCTTCACCGGCAGCATCCGCTCGAGCATCTGCCGGAGGGGGCCGTTCGAATGGAGGTAGGTCCGGCTCCTGACCAGGTTGGCCGTCCGGGCGAACAGGGAGTCCTCGAAGACGCGGTCTTCGTCGAGGTTCAGCCACGCGGACTCGAGGACATCGACCATCTCGAGTTCTGGCCTGGCGGCCACCGCCGCCCCGTTCAGCGCGCCGACCGACGTGCCCACCACGAGGTCGGGGCGGATGTCCCGTTCCAGGAGGGCCCGGATCATCCCCACCTCGTGCGCCCCCATGTGCCCGCCCCCGCCCAGCACGAAGGCAACCTTGCGGCGGCGGGGCCGGCCTCTCTTCGGGTTCCCGCTCTGCGGTGCCATGGGCGCGATTCTCCCCTACCGAGAGCGGTGTAGCGTCCGCAGTCAACGCGGAGAGGAGCACGACATGGTCGAAATGGGGTTCCCTGCGGAAGGCATGGAGGCGACCTTCCTGTTCGTGGTCTCCGACATAGAACGATCCCGATCGTTCTACAGTGACGTCCTCGGCGCCGAGGTCTACCGAGAATACGGGGGGACCTCGGTCGTCCTGAGGTTCCTGGGAACCTGGCTGCTGTTGGTCACCGGCGGTGGCCCCACGGAGGACAAGCCCACCGTGACGTTCGCTACACCGGCCGACCCCGACCGGGTCAGCAGGGAAGTCACGATCCGGGTGCCTGACTGCCGGGGCGCCTACGAGGTCCTGAAGGCACGCGGAGCGGAGTTCCTGACCCCTCCGGTCGACAACGGATACGAGACCCGAGCCTTCTTCCGCGACCCCGACGGTCACCTGTGGGAGATCAGCCAGGTCTCGTGAGCCCTCGCATGCTCAGCTCTGGCACTGGGGGCAGTAGTACGACGTTCGACCCTGGAACTTGATCGACTCGATCGGGGTGCGGCACCGGCGGCAGGCCTGGCCCTTGCGACCGTACACCTTGAGCTCCGACTGGAACTCGCCCGGCTTGCCGAACAGGTCCACGTAGGCCTCGTCGTCCAGCGTGGTCCCCCGGAACCGGATCGCATCCTGGACCACCTCGCGCATGGCTCGGTACAGGCGACGGACCTCCTGCGAAGAGAGCGTGTCGCTGGTCCGGTCCTGGCGCAGGCCTGCGGCGAACAGCACCTCGTCCGAGTAGATGTTGCCCAGCCCGCTGACGAACTTCTGGTCCATCAGCAGTGGCTTCAGCTTGGCCGCTCGCCGGGCCAGCTCTCCGGAGAACTCCTGCCACGTGAACGTGTCCTCCAGCGGATCGATGGCCACGTGATCGAGCTCCCTGACCTTCCCCAACGCGTCGGCGTTCGTGACGAACATCTCGCCGAAGGTCCGGGGATCGATGAACCGCAAGTCGCCCCCCTGCACGAACTCGATCACCACGTGCGTGTGTTGCGGGAGGCCCTGTCGTTTCGTGCCTCGCAAGAACTGCCCGGACATCCCGAAGTGGACCACCAGGACCTGGCCGTCGTCGAGGTACAGGAGGACGTACTTCCCTTTGCGATCGACCTTCGTGATCTTCTTGCCGGTCAGGCGATCCTCGAACTCCTTGCGCCGGGAATGGCGCCTGATGACGCGCATGGCATTGCGGTGGGGCCGAACCTCGACGGCCTTGATGCGCCTGCCGACGACCTCCTTCTCGAGATCTCGACGCATCACTTCGACTTCGGGTAGCTCCACGACTCCCTTAGTGCTCCTTCGCCAACTCGGCCTGCCCCTGAGTGAACCGGGTGTAGGCCTCGCGGGCCGCTCGCTGCTCGGCTTCCTTCTTGGAC
>JBKPGU010000183.1:0-4153 GCA_046729535.1 Actinomycetota bacterium | reverse complement strand
CTCTCGAACCGCTCGAGAGCCTCGACGAAGCCGATCCCGTGCACCGGATCGCCTCCCATCCCCACGCAGGTCGACTGGCCGATCCTCTTCCCGGTGAGTTCGTGCACGACCTGGTAGGTCAGCGTCCCCGACCGTGAGACGAGACCAACGGAACCCGGCGCGCAGATCTCACCCGGGATGATCCCCACGTTCGCCTTCCCCGGCGAGATCAACCCGGGGGAGTTCGGGCCGACCAGGACGTGATCCTTCCCCTCCAGGTAGGACACGGCCCCGGCCATGTCCTGGACGGCGATCCCCTCGGTGATGCACACGATCACCCCGACCCCAGCCGCCGCGGCCTCCAGGACGGCCTCGGCCGCGAACCGAGCGGGAACGAAGATCAGCGACGTGTTCGCTTCGGTTTCCTGCACCGCCTCGGCCACCGTGTCGAACACCGGGATCCCTTCCACCGACTCCCCGGCCTTGCCCGGCGTGACACCAGCAACCACCGTGGTGCCGTAGGCCCGGTCCCTGAGCGTGTGGAACGAACCCTCCCGCCCGGTGATGCCCTGGACCAGCAGGCGCGTCCCCTCGTCGATCAGGATGCTCACGGGCCGACCTCGCCCTCGCCGCGGGCCAGCTCGACGGCGATACGAGCCGCGTCGAGCATCGTGGCCGCCGGAACGATCTTCGGGTGCGCGGCCTTCTCCAGGATCCGCCGGCCCTCCTCGGCATTCGTCCCGTCCAGCCGGACCACGATCGGCACCCGAGCCTCGATCCGGCCGAGAGCTTCGAGGATCCCTTCCGCCACGAAGTCGCCCCGGGTGATCCCCCCGAAGATGTTCACCAGGACCGAGCGGACCGACGGGTCGGAGATGACGACCTCCAGGGAGGTTGCCATCAGATCGGCGCTGGCGCCGCCTCCGACGTCCAGGAAGTTCGCCGGCCGGCCTCCTGCCTGGCTCACCACGTCCAGCGTGGCCATCACCAGCCCCGCCCCGTTGCCGATGATCCCCACCTCACCCTCCAGCTTCACGTATTGGAGGCCCTTCTCGTTCGCCTTTGCCTGGGTGGGATCGACGGGGAAGCTCGAACGGAGCTCGGCCACCTCCCGCTGGCGGTATAGGGCGTTGTCGTCGATGGTGACCTTCGAGTCCAGGGCGACCACCCGGGCGTCTGACAGGAGCACCAGCGGATTGATCTCCACCAACGTCGCGTCGGTGGTCGTCAGCAGCTCGAACATCTTGCGGAGGACCTCGGCGGACCCCTCGTGGGCCGCGGCGGGCAGGTGCCCGATCAGGTATCGAACCTGGAACTCCTTCAGCCCGAGGATGGGATCGATCGCCGAGCGGCGGATCGCGCTGGGGTTCGACCGGGCCACCTCTTCGATGTCCACCCCTCCCTCGGACGAGACCATGGCCAGGTACCGCTTCGTGGTTCGATCGAGCGTGATGGCCGTGTAGAACTGCCCCGCCAGGTCCACCAGCTCCTCCACCAAGACCCGGGTCACCGGCGTTCCGCGGAAGCCGCCCGAGAGGATGTTCCGGGCCGCCTCCTCGGCCTCCTCGGCCGAGTGGACGAGGGCGATCCCTCCCCCCTTCCCTCGCCCTCCGATCTGGACCTGGGCCTTGACCGCCACGTTCCCGCCCAGCCGTTCGGCCTGTTCGCGGGCCTCCTGCGCCGACTCGGCCACGGACCTCTTCACGAGGGGGATGCCGAACTTCGCGAACAGATCTTTCCCCTGGTGCTCGTAGAGGTCCATGGACCCCTTAGCGCCCCACGCTTTGGAAGGGCTTCGTCATCCGGCGCGGTCGGCCCCGGCCGGAGCCAGGCGTTGATGGAGCCATTCGACGATGGCCGACGTCGGAGCGCCGGGCGTGAAGATCTGCTCGATCCCCCGCTCTTTGAGCTTCGGGATGTCCTCCTTGGGGATGATGCCCCCCCCGAACAGGACGACGTCCCCCGCGCCCTGCTGTTGAAGGAGCTCGGCCACCTTCGGGAACAGGGTCATGTGCGCTCCCGAGTGGCACGACAGACCGACGGCGTCGGCATCCTCCTGGATGGCGGTCTCGGCGATCTGCTCGGGCGTCTGGTGGAGCCCGGTGTAGATCACCTCGTAGCCGGCGTCGCGGAGCGCTCGGGCCACGATCTTGGCGCCGCGATCGTGACCGTCGAGCCCGGGCTTGGCGATGACGATCCGGAAGGTCTCGGCCATGTGCGCTGCATATAGTAGCCGTGGCATGGCTCGGCGCTTTCGCTTCCGCCCCCCCGGGGTCAAGCCATGGACCCGGATCGGCCCCCTCGGGCCGTTCCGAGGCCGACTGGGCCTGGCCTGGGTGATCGCGCCGCTGGTGGTCGGCGCGGTCCTGCTGGTCGCGGCCTGGCTCCTGCTGTACCGCCCGTAGCCACCGACCCAGGATCGCTCAGCGCTTGGCCAACGGCGCGTACGCGAGGAGGAGGCGCTTCTCGCCCACGTCTTCGAAGGCGATGGTGGCCTCCGCCCGCTGGCCCGCCCCCGACACCTCCACCACCACGCCCTCGCCCCACTTGTCGTGGACCACCGTGTCACCCGCCGAGATCGAGACAGGCTCCTGAGCGAGCGGTTCCTCTCCCCGCCCACCCCGCGAGGACAGCCCGTCCTCCATCGTGTCCACCAGGTGCGTCGGGATCTCCGACAGGAACCGGGAGGGCGGGTTGAAGTTCTGGCCGCCGAACAGCGAGCGTCCCCAGGCGTGGGTCAGGTACAGGCGGCGACGGGCCCGCGTCACGCCCACGTAGGCCAGACGCCGTTCTTCCTCCAGCTGCCCTGGGTCGCCCATGGACCGGTAATGCGGGAAGACGCCATCTTCCATCCCCGCCATGAACACCACATCGAATTCGAGGCCCTTCGCGTTGTGCAGGGTCATCAGGGTCACTGCCGGCTCATCCTCGTCGTACTCGTCCTGCTCCGTGACCAGGGCGACCTGCTCCAGGAAATCGGCCAGCGTGCCTTCGGGGTTCCGCGATTCGAATTCGCGGGCCACTCCCACGAGCTCCTTGAGGTTCTCGACCCGACCCATGGATTCCACCGTTCGTTCGGCCTCCAGCTCGGCCATGTACCCGGATTCGGTGAACGCGGCCTCGACCATCCGGCCAGGGCCCGCTCCACCCCCGGCCAGGGCCCCCAAGGTGTCCACGATCGCGACGAACCCCGCGAGTGCGCCCTTGGCCCGGGACCCCAGCTGCCAGATCTCCCCGCCTCGCCTGGCCGCCTCCAGGAACGGGATGTTCTCCGACGAGGCGAACCCCTCGATGGCGGCCACCGTGGCCTCCCCGATCCCTCGCTTCGGTGCGTTGATGACCCTCCGCACGCTCACCAGGTCCCCCGGGTTGACCACTACCCGGAGGTAGGCGAACACGTCCTTGATCTCTCGCCGCTGATAGAACCGCACGCCGCCCACGATCTTGTACGGGAGCCCCGCCCGCATGAACACGTCCTCCAGGACCCGGGACTGGGCGTTGGTCCGGTAGAAGATGGCGATGTCGCCGTACCGGAAGCCCTCGGACTGCACCAGCTTCTCCACCTCGTTGGACACGAACCACGCCTCGTCGTGCTCGTTCTCGGCGCGGTACCGAACGGCCAGCTCGCCCCGGTCCGAGTCGGTCCACAACGACTTGGGCTTCCGCTGGATGTTGTGCTCGATCAGGGCGTTGGCCAGTTCGAGGATGCTCCCCGTCGACCGGTAGTTCTGCTCCATCACGAACACGGCCGCCTCGGGGTAGTCGTGCTCGAAGTCCAGGAGGTTCTTGATGGTCGCTCCCCGCCAGGAGTACACGCCCTGATCGGCATCGCCCACCACGCAGATGTTCCGGTGCTTGGCGGCCAGCATGTTCACCAGGTGGTACTGGGCGCGGTTCGTGTCCTGGTACTCGTCGATGAGCACGTACCGGAATCGCTCCTGGTAGTGCTCCAGCACCTCGGGGTGCTCCCGGAACAGCCGGACCGTCTCCATGATGATGTCGTCGAAGTCGAGCGCGCCCGCAGCCCGGAGGCGCCGCTGGTACTCGGCGTACACGTCGGCCACGGTTCGCTCGTAGTAGGTCGATGCCTCGGCGGCGAACTCGTCGGGCCCCAGGAGGTTGTCCTTGGCCCGACCGATCACCGCCGCCACCTGCCGGGGGGGATATCGCTTGG
>JBKPGU010000182.1:0-9378 GCA_046729535.1 Actinomycetota bacterium | reverse complement strand
GTCCACCATGGGGTACGGCGTCACCACACCATCGGTCATCGTCTTCACGATGCCCTTCTCGACCGACGGGATGAACTGGTTGGGGATGGCGCCCCCGAAGATCTTATCCACGTATTCGAACCCGGAGCCTCTGGGCAGGGGTTCGACTTCCACGTTGGCGATGCCGTACTGCCCGTGCCCGCCCGACTGCTTCACGTGGCGGCCCATCGCGGCGACCTTCTGTTTGATGGTCTCCTTGTAGGGGACCTTGGCCGGCCGGACCACGACGTCGACCCCGAACTTGCGCTTCATGCGCTCGATCATGCTGTCGATGTGGGCCTCGCCCATCCCGTACATCACGGTCTCGTGGGTCTCCTCGGACCGTTCGACCCGCAGAGTGGGGTCGTCGTCCTGGATGCGGTGCAGGGCGGTGGAGAGCTTGTCCTCGTCGCCCTTGGTCTTCGGCTCGATGGCCATGGCCAGGAGCGGCTCTGGCATCTCGATGGGCGGAAAGACCACCGCGTCACTCTTCGCCGTCAGGGTGTCGCCGGTGCTGGTGTGGGCCAGCTTCGCCACCGCGCCGATGTCGCCCGGTGGGACCTCGGCCACCGTCTCGTGGTCCTTGCCTCGCATGGTGAACAGCTGCCCGATCCGCTCCTCGGTGTTCTGCGTCGAGTTGAACAGCGAGGAGTCGGGCCGAACCCGGCCGCTGAACACACGGAACAACGTGATCCGCCCCACGTAGGGGTCGGAGACGGTCTTGAACACGAACCCCGCGAGCGGCGCTGCCGGGTCGCACGGGCGCTCTTCTTGCTCTCCCGACTTCGTCGTCGCCACCGCCGGAGGCCGGTCCAGTGGTGAGGGGAAGGCCTCGGCGATGAACGTCGCCACTCGGTCGACCCCGATCGGCTTGGCCGCGGCCGTGACCAGCACCGGCACGAACTTGGCCTGGGAAAGACCGGCCTTCACACCTCGCACGATCTCCTCGGCGGGGAGCTCTCCCTCCTCGAGGTACTTCTCCAGGAGGCTGTCGTCCGCCTCGGCTACCGATTCGGTCAGCCGCTCGCGGTACGGCTCCGCCTTGGCGGTGAGGTCCTCGGGCCAGTCGTCCTCTTCGCCTTTCGCCGCCGAGGGGTACCGGTAGGCTCGCCGGTTGAGCAGGTCCATCACCCCGGCGAACTCGTGCTCCTCGCCGATCGGGAGCTGGATCGGCGCCACCTGCGTTCCGAACGCCTTCACCAGCTGATCCAGGGTTCGTTCGAACGACGCCCGCTCACGATCCAGCTTGTTGACGACGATGGCTCGGGGGAGGCCCGCCTCGGCGGCGTACTCCCAGATCACCTCGGTCTGGACCTGCACCCCGTCCACGGCCGACACGACGAACAGCACCGCGTCGGCCCCGCGGAGGGCTCCCTTCACGTCGCCGATGAAGTCGGCGTAGCCCGGCGTGTCGAGGACGTTCACCTTGACGCCCTCCCATTCGAACGGGAGCAGCGAGAGGGAGACGCTGACCCCGCGCCGGACCTCCTCCGGATCGTGGTCGGAGACCGTGTTTCCGTCCTCGATATTCCCCATCCGGTTGATGGCGCCGGCGGTGAACAGCATGGCCTCGCCGAGCGTGGTCTTGCCCGCGCCGCTATGGCCGACCAGGGCGATGTTGCGGATGTTCCCGGGCTCGTAGACGTTCATGGTCACTTCCCTCTGCGCGATGTGATCGAGGGAGGCCGGGCCTCCCCGGAGTGGCGATTATAGTGACGCTCCGTGACCGACATTCTCGACGCGCCGGCGCCCCGGAGCAGTGTCGGGACCCAGGGCCTCGCGCTTCTGGCGTGCTCGGCGGCGCTCGCTGCGGGAACCGCGGCACTGCTGATCACCAGGAACCGGCTGTGGGCGGGAGTCTCGGCCGCCGGTTCGGCGCTGCTGCTCCTCGCGGCCAGCATCCAGTGGGGCCTGGAGGGCGGGCGGCGGTCCAGGTTCGCCTATCTCGTGCTGGACCTGGGGTTCGACACCTCGATCCTGGCGCCTCTGGCGTGGGTGGCCCGGCTTCCGTCCACGCGGGTGGCGGTGCTGGCCCTGGTGGGATTGGGCGCTTCCTACGTCGCCTCCTACGAGCGGGCCCGGGGCCGGTCGTTGGGCTACGCCGGATCGGAGGGGTTCCTGTACCGAGCGGTCCGGGCTCTCCTGCTGGTGTTCGGCCTGCTGACGGGGTGGGTCGAGGCATCCCTGTGGGCGTTCGTCGCCCTTACCGTGCTCGCCGCCGCGGTCAGGGCCTGGAGCGTGGCCGAACAACATCGGGCGTGGGCCGAATGAACGGTTCGGACCTTCGTTCGTACCTCCAGATGCGCACGCTCGAATGGATGGGCATGCACCTGCCCCGCCGGGTGGGCCTGAAGGCGTCGGAGCTGTACCAGCGGATGTTCTACGAAAAGGCGGCGGGGCAGCGGGAGATCGTGGCCCGGAACCTCGGCCGGGTCCTGGGGCACCCGGCCGACTCGGAGCTGGTCCAGGCCGCGACGAAGGAGTGCTTCCTCCTGTACGGGCGCTACTGGTACGAGACGTTCGCCCTCCGGACGATGCCGTGGGACGAGGTCGACCGGAGGTGGACCGTCGATGGCCTGGAGCATGCGGACCAGGCGCTGGAGGAGGGGCGGGGGGCCATCCTTGTCCTTCCACACATGGGGAACTGGGACGCGGCAGGCCACTGGCTGTGCATCAAGGGCTATCGCATGGCGGCGGTGGCGGAGGAGCTGAAGCCGATCTCCGTGTTCGAGCTGTTCCTGCGGCACCGGCGGGCGCTGGGGATGGAGATCGTGCCGCTGTCCGAGGGCAAGCGCGTTGGAGAGCGGCTGGTCAGGCTGTTGGCGGAGAACACCATCCTCACGCTGATCGCCGATCGCGACCTGACCGGCCGGGGCGTCGAGGTCGAGATGTTCGGCGCGAAGCGCCGGCTGCCCGCAGGCCCGGCCCGACTCTCGCTGGCTACGCGCTCGCCGCTGTCGGTGTGCGCGGTGTTCACCACGAAAGAGGGCTGGCACTGCCGGATCGGAGCCCCCGTGCAGATCGACCGAACCGGCGACATGCGCGAGGACGTGGCCCGCATGACCCGGGTCATGGCGGCCGGGTTCGAGCGGTACATCGCGTCGGCTCCTGCCGACTGGCATATGTTCCAGCCGGCGTGGGATGAGGATGGGGAAGTCAGTGCCGCCGCCGACCCATCCCTCGCGGCGCCCGGGTGAGGATCCTTCTGGCCTGCCCGTACGCGTGGGAAGCCCCCGGAGGGGTCCAGGTTCACGTGCGGCAACTGGCGCAGCACCTTCGGGAGCGAGGGCACGACGCACTCATCCTTGCCCCGGGCGACGAGCGCCCCCGCGAGGCAAGCGTTCGGATCGTGGGACGACCCCTCCGGATCCCGTATCAGGGCACGGTGGCACCGATCTCGTTCTCGCCTCGGTCGTGGGCCCGTGTGGGGGAAGCGCTAGCGTCGTTCCTGCCCGATGTCGTCCACGCCCACGAGCCGCTCGCTCCTTCGGCATCGATGTTCGCCACGCTCAGGGCGCGGGTGCCCGTGGTGGCCACGTTCCACGCCCATGCCGAACGATCCGGCCTGCTCACCGTGGCCGCCCCGGCGCTGCGGACCGTGTGGCGCCGGCTTCGAGTCCGGATCGCAGTCTCGGAGGCCGCCGCCGGGTTCGTCGAGTCCCGGTTCGGCCACGGCGTTCGGATCGTCCCGAACGGTTGCGACGTGGACCTGTTCGCGAAGGCCGAGCCGGCCGAGGACCTCCCACCGGGCCGGCGCGTGCTGTGGGTCGGCCGACTGGACCCGCAGAAGGGGTTCGGGGTGGCGCTGCGGGCGTTCGCCGTGCTGGCCGCCGAGATCCCGGACCTGGTGTTCGTGGTGGCCGGTGACGGGCGGGACCGGGGGTTGGTGACCTCGCTGCCGCCCGACTCCCGGTCGCGGGTGGTCATGCTGGGGGCGGTCCCGCACGAACGCTTGCCCCGGTACCACGCCGCTGCCCACGCCTTCGTGGCTCCCGCACTGGGGCAGGAAAGCTTCGGGATGGTGCTGGTGGAAGCCATGGCGGCCGGACTTCCCGTGGTGGCCTCCGACATCGCCGGCTACCGGGAAGTGGTCAGGTCGGACGTCGTGGGCCTCCTTGTCCCGCCGAAGGACGCGAGCGCCCTGGCGAAGGCCCTCCGCCGGGTCCTGACCGATGGGCAGCTCGCCGCTCGCCTGGCGCAAGCGGGGAGGGCCCGTGCCGAGCGCTACCGGTGGCCGGTGGTGGTTGACCAGATCGAATCGGCCTACCGAGAGGCGCTGGGCTAGGTCGAGGCCTGTGGCTCGAGGATCGTCATCTCCGGCTGCTCGCCTGACAGGTTGGGCACAGACCGAAGATGTCCGCCTGGTGCCTGGAGGCGGTGAACCCTCTCCGTGCGGCGACAGCGGAGGCCCATTCCTCGACTTCGCACGACGGGATCTCCATGACCCGGCCGCAGCGGTCGCAGATGAGATGGTGGTGGTGACCGGGCTCGCATCGACGGTAGGCGCTCTCTCCTTCCCCGGCCGTGAACGTCCGCAGGACGCCGGCATCCGCCAGCGACCGCAAGGTTCGATACACCGTGGCCAGGCCTGGGCTGCCCTTCGAGTGGCGCAGCCGCGCGTACAGATCCTGGGCCGTGACCGGGCGGCCTTCGCTCGGCACCGACCTGAGGATCGCAAGGCGCTGGCGGGTCGCCCGGAGCCCCGCGTCCTCCAGAAGCGCTCCCTCTGGTTTCATGTCGCAACCCTCCTGGGGTGCCGGCGGGATGCTCGCCGGCCGAGGACCAGGGACAGAACGAAAAACCCTAGCGCGGTCAGCACGATGCTTCCCCCGGGCGCGATGGTGCCCTCCCACAGCGCAACGACCAGTCCCAAGAGGGCGGAGGCCACCCCCAGGGCCATGGCCGCGAGCATCGCTCCACGGAATGAGTGGGCGACCCGCGAGCTGGCCGCGACCGGCACGATCAGCAGCGCCGAGATCAGCAGGAGGCCGACGGCCCGCATCCCTGCCACCACCAGCAGCGCGGTCATGCCGACCGTGAGCAGGTTCAGAGCGTCCACCGGGAGACCGCCAGCCCGGGCGCTCTCCTCGTCGAGGGCCACGGCCAGGAGCTCCTTGTACAGGAGCGCGACGGCAAGGACATCGAGCGCGCAGAGGACGATCATCAGGGTCAGATCGGATGCCGAGACGGTGAACACGCTGCCGAACAGGATGCCGATGGCCGAGGCGTCGAATCGGTGCAGGGACGAGAGGACGACCGCCCCGAGGGCGATGCCGAAATAGAACACAAGGGCCATCGACAGGTCGCCGGACAGCCGGCCGCTCACCCGCAGCCGTTCGAGCCCGACCGCCCCGAGGACGGCCACGGCCAGCGCCCCCCACAAGGGAGAGGCGTCAACGAGGAGCCCCAGCGCCACGCCGGCGAACGCCAGATGCCCCACACCATCGCCGATCAGGGACAGGCGTCGCTGCACCAGGAACGTCCCGATGGCGGGAGCGGTGAGCCCAACGACGCCGGCGGCCAGGTACGCTCGGAGGGCGAAGCCGGTGAACAGGAGGTTCCTCACTGGAGGGCCCTCCCCACGAGATGGAACTCGTCGTGGCCGAGCTCGCGCGGTGGTCCCTCTCCGAGCAGGACGATACGGTCGACCACGGCGTGGAAATCCTCCGGATCGTGCGTCACCACGACCACGGTCGCTCCGCCGTCGGCCCGCCTGCGCAACTCTCCGGCAACGACCGGACGGAGCCGTTGATCGATCCCGGTGGTCGGCTCGTCCAGGAGGATGACCTCGGGGCCGCCGACCAGGGCCCTCGCCAGCATCGCCCGCTGCTGCTGTCCCCCCGAGAGCTCGAAGAGGCACTCGGCCGAGAGCTCGGTCAGCCCCACCGCGTTCAGGGTGGCGTCGACCTTGAGCCAGTCGCCCCGCCTGAGTGGCCGAAAGGGGCCCCTGGCCGGGACCAGCCCCGCGCCCACCACCTCCCGAACGGAGACCGGGATGTTGGTGGCTCCGCGGAGGCCCTGAGGGGCGTACCCGACGCGGCGCCGAACGGCGGGATCCCGAGGGGAGCCGCCCAGGACCTCGATCTCGCCCGCCTGGGGGACCAGCAACCCCACGCACAACTTGAGGATGGTGGACTTCCCGCTCCCGTTCGGCCCCGCCAGCACGACGAACTGTCCGGCCGAGAGGGCGAGGCTCACACCGTCCAGAACGGGTTCTGCCCCGTAGCCGAACCGCACATCGCGGAGCTCGACCGTCACCGACATTGCAGTCCTTTCTCCAGGCTGGCCAAGTTGTCCCGCATCACTGAGAGGTAGTCGTCGGGGTCGGGGTCGAACTCCAGCGTCCCCAGGGGAAGCGCTTCGACGCCCACCGCCCCGGCGACGCTTCTTCCGATCCGTTCCCCCTCCGACGTGCCCTCATAGAAGACGGCAGGCGCCGCCGAGCCGTCGCTGATGGCGGCCTCCGCCGCTCGGAGCTGATCGGCGCTGGGCTCGGCTTCGGGGGTGAGCCCTTCGATGCCGATCTGTCGGAGTCCGTACCGCGCCGCCAGGTAGCCGAACGCCTCGTGGGTGGTGACGAACGTCGTGAACGTGCAGTCGGACAGCTGCGACCGGTACGAGTCGTCCAGGTGGGCCAGTTCTTCTACGAGCGCCCGGCTCCCCGCTTCGTGGCTCGAGCGCCCGCCCGGATCGGCCCGGACGAGGGCCGCCGAGACGGCGCGGACGATCGTTTGCATCAGCGTCGGATCGAGCCACACGTGCGGATCGGACGACAGTCCCGGCTCACCTGAGGGATGGAGGCTCATCCCCTCGGTCACGTCAACCACGAGACCGCGCGCGTCCCGAGCGGCGGCCTCGACCTGAGGCTGGAAACCGAACGTGCCCAGGAGGAAGACGACATCGGCTTCCTCGACGTCGGCCACCTGGCGCGCCGACAGCGTGGTGTCGTGGGCCTCGACGCCCGGGGGAGTGAGGTCCAGGACGTGAACTCGCTGGCCGCCGACCCGCTCCGCCGCCCAGGCCAGTGGATAGAACGACCCCACGACGTCCACCTTGCCGCCGACCGCGCCGCCGGATGGGGAACATCCGGCGACGGCGACGGCGAAGACGAGGAAGATCCCACTTCGCGAACGACGGTTCGGCATGCGGGCACGAACAATAATGAAACTGATTCTCAGTCGCAAGTGCCCCCGGGGGCGTCCAGCAAGCCAAGTCGACGCTTCCTTGCGGGAAAGCGCCGCTAAGATTGCTCCGTGAACGTCCTCGCCTGGGTGTTGATCGGGCTGGTCGGGCTCGCTCTCCTCTACACCGTCTTCACCTTCAACCGCCTGGTTCGCCTTCGCGTCCGGACGGAGAACGCCTGGTCGCAGATCGACGTACAGCTCCGGCGGCGGTACGACTTGATCCCGAACCTGGTGGAGACCGTCAAGGGCTACGCCGCCCACGAGCGCGAGCTGTTCGAAGAGGTGGCCAGGGCCCGCTCCCAGGCCCAGTCGGCCTCAGGGGTGAAGGACCAGGCCGACGCGGAGAACCAGGTCACCCGAACGTTGCGACAGCTGCTGGCGGTGGCCGAGAACTATCCCGAGCTGAAGGCCAGCCAGAACTTCCTGGCCCTCCAGGAGGAGCTGACCGGAACCGAATCGAAGATCGCCTACGCCCGACAGTTCTACAACGACACCGTCGGCGCGCTGAACACGCTGATCCAGCAGTTTCCCTCGCGGATCGTGGCCTCGCTCGGCCGGTTCCAACCCCGTGAGTTCTTCGAGATCGAAGAGCCGACCCGCGGGCCCGTGACGGTTCAGTTCTAGCCGTTGTACGAGCAGATCGCCCGGAACAAGCGACGGACGGTGGTGCTCATCGTGGGCGCCCTCATCTTCGCCGCCGGCCTGGGCTACCTGTTCGGGTTGCTGCTGAACGTGGGCATCGCCGGGCTGATCGTGGCCCTGCTCATCGTTGGAGCGATGTCGTGGTACTCGTACATGTACGGGGACCGATTGGTCCTTCGGACCTCCCGCGCCCGGAAGGTCACCCCCGAGGAGGAGCCGCGGCTGCACAACATCGTGGAGGGCCTGGCCATCGCGGCCGGGCTCCCCAAGCCGGACGTCTACATCATCCCCGAGAAGTCACCGAACGCCTTCGCCACGGGGCGCGATCCTCAACATTCCTCGGTGGCCGTCACCCAGGGCCTGCTGGAGACCATGAACCGGGTCGAGCTGGAGGGCGTGATCGGCCACGAGATCTCCCACGTTCGCGACCGCGACATCCTCCTCGGAACGGTCGTGGCCACGCTCGTCGGGGCGGTCGTGCTGATCGCGGAGTTCATGCTGCGGTGGTTCTGGTGGGGCGGCATGGGGGGAAGGGGGCGCGACCGCGAGGGCGGGAACCAGGGCTTCGCCATCCTCGCCCTGGTGGGCATCGTGCTGGCCCTGGTGACGCCGTTCTTCGCCCAGATCATCAAGCTGGCCATGTCCAGGAGCCGCGAGTACCTGGCGGACGCGGAAGGAGCCATGCTCACGAGGTACCCACCGGGCCTGGCCAGCGCGCTGCGCAAGATCGCCGCCGACACCACCCCGATGCGAGTGGCGAACAACGCCACCGCGCACCTTTGGCTCTCCCAGCCGTCCCGAACGCCGGGGGAGTCCAACCACTGGTTCGAGAACCTGTTCTCGACGCACCCGCCCATCCAGGATCGGATCAGGATCTTGGAGGAGATGTAGGGACGCTCATTGTGAAAGGCTCGGTGCGCCGGTAGCATGCAACGCCGGTTCCATACCGCCCGTTCTCCCAAGGAGGCAAACCTTCCCATGACGTTGTCGACGCGCGCCCGGCTGGTGGCCGTACTGGTCGCCACGGTCGCTCTTGCGTCCTGCACGCCGGGAGGCGCGTCGACGACGTCCCTACCGCCAGGAGTCAGCCCATCGGGCGCGTCGCTCCCGCCACCGCCCTCGATATGTCCGCTGACCGGTCTGTCGCCGAGCGGGGGCAGGGTCCCGAACAGGCCGGCGCTGGCCGTGAAGGTGGAGAATGTCCCCGTGGCCCGCCCGCAGACCGGGCTGTCGTTCGCGGACATCATCTACGAGGAGCCGGTGGAGGGCGGCATCACCCGCTTCATCGTGGTCTACCAGTGTCGTGACGCCAGCCGCATCGAGCCCATCCGCAGCGCGCGGCTGACCGATCCCGACTTCTTGGTGCAGTTCGGACACGCCCTCTTCGCCTACGCCGGTGGGGTGCCTCAGGTGTTCATCAAGGTCCGCCGGGCGGGACTCATCGACTTGAACTTCACGATCCCCAAGGCCTCGGGCGCGTATCACCGCGACCCCAACCGGCCGGCGCCCCACAACCTGTACAGCAGCGCGAAGG
>JBKPGU010000181.1:0-4939 GCA_046729535.1 Actinomycetota bacterium | reverse complement strand
ACCCACAATGGCGTGCAGTCGAACGCGGCGGCATACCAGTACCAGGCACCGCGAGCCACCGAACCTTCCGAGTGGTACGGGAGTGTTGCACCCGACCCGTACGACGCCGTCTCGTGCCATACAAGCCGTCCCTCGACTAGGTGCATCGGGGCTCCGGCACCTCAGGAGAGGTCGCGGTCCTACATCTCCCACGCATGGTCGAGCATGTGCCAGGCGCAGCGGCGGATCAGGTATTGGACCGTCCACCACGACCCCGCCGCGGGCCCGCGGGCGTTGGTCTCGCGGATCCCCGCACAGAACGCTTCGCGATGGGCGCGCAGTTCGTCGGGGTCCCGCCAGGCGTCGCGCGACGAGCGCACGCCGGCCTTCTTCATACTCCACGATCTCGACGGCGCTGACGTGGGTGGATGATCTCGTCCCGATCGCGTCCGCCTCCGCGCGGACCCTTCCGCAGCTCAGGCGAGACGCGCCCCGCGACCTCATCGAAATACGTCCAAGAGGCCCTGAGCAGGGCGACCTTTCGTTCGCACTCCGGCTCGGTCATCTGAACCTGCTCTGGCCCGGCCGACCGGCCCGAGAGGCCGTAGTAATCCGTCATGCCGATGCCTTCGAGTCGCTCGACGACGGCCAGCTCGCCCGTCGCGCCGAACTCGTCGGAGAGTCCGGCAAGCGCCGCCACCTTCGCGTAGCGGGGTCGGTAGGACTCCCTGCACTCGGATGGCGTCTTCCTCAGCCTTGCCGCTGCGGTCCCAACCGGACCAGTCGAACGCACGCGACCGTCCGCTTCTTCTTGCCCCTTTCGACCATCACCCGGATCGAGTTGTCCATCGGCGCCATCCTAGGCCGGATCCGAGCTTCGGCGGGACACAGATGGCGAGACCCTGGCCGAGGACGCCGGTCGTGCCGATGCTGTGCTTCGTCAAGAGATTTGTTCAAGCTGAGCGCTCGAACAGGGTTTGCCACGGTGCGACGGTGGGGTGTAAACACCGAGGAAAATGCCATCCCAACCGAGAGGAGGGGCTATGTTCGGTCGTCTTACCCTGATCCAGGGGTCGCCGGAGCGCTACGACGACGCACTCAGGGCAATCCAAAATCAAATCATGCCCGCGATCAAGCAGATCCCCGGTCTCATCAGCGCGGAGTGGGGCCTCGACCGCTCCACCGGGAAGGCCGTCGCGTGGACCGTCTTCGAGAGCGAGGAAGCCCTCCGAGCGAGCGATGAGACCGTCCGTCAGATTCGGGAGAAGGCCTCTGCGAATCTCGGTGCTGAGGTCCTCGGCGTCGAAAGCTATGAGGTCGTAGCCAGCATCTGATCCGGGCTTGACCTGCCCCCATCCATTCCGGCCCGAGGAGCTCGCCGTTGATCAGGTAGTGCTCCAACTGCCACCGCCACCGCCGGCCGCAGGAGCACTCGAAGCCCATCTCACGCCGATCAGGACGGCGGTTGAGGGTGGGGTGCAGACGTGGGGGTTGAAGTAGACCGGAGCCATTGGAGGAAGCCTGCGCCGCGAACTTTGTCTGGTGAACGCGCCCGAAGCTCACCTGAGGCCGAGAGCCTCGGCAGCTTCCCTCGGCGAACCATTCCTCACCCTGGCCCGCTGGTCTTCCGGGAGGTCCGCCCTTTCAGCCAGCACGGCCATGGTCGCTTGGGCGATCCTCTTGTCAGCCTCGGTGCTGAGCCACCTGGCCGCGCTGAATCCCACCAACAAGGCTCCGACGATCCTGGGGAACACGGCGTAGCGGAGCGACACGGCGAAGCGTTCTGCGTTCGCAGACTTGGTAATGAGGACGACCGCCTTCGCCCCAGGCCCGAAGAGAGTCCACAAGGCCAATGCAGCTATCGCTCCCGCAATCACCGACCCGATCAATCCAGGCACCCAGACGGTCTTTCCTCCAACAACTACGGTGCCCGGGAGGGTTCTTCCCCGTTCAGACATCATCGCGCTCAACGCCCCAGCGACCCCGGCCGCAATGGTCAGGATCAATGTGACCAGCCAGGCCGGGTCTCCTTGTCCTGGATACTCCACAGCTGAGGCCTGAGCTAGCAATCGAAGCATTTGGGATCCCCCTCCCTATGGCTGTGGATTACGGCTGAGTGAAGACCTACCTCCTCGACGGCCTCGTCTTAGGTCAACTCAAGGATCGCTTTGACAAGCCCACGGTGGCGCTCACGTAGGGTCGGGCGAGGGTCCGCTGGCCGACCGGGCACCGAGAAGGCCACCCAGAGCGAGGCCGGCCCCCCCCCGACGAGTGCCCCGATCACGAGCTGCCTCCCCCCCTGCGACTCCCGAGCCTCGGAGCCTCCGAGGAAGAGCATGGCAAAACCTCCGACCGATGCGAAAGCCATGCGGTCTTTGGCGTTCTGAAGTCAACGCAGGGTGACGACGATTCCCTAGGAGCGAGAGAAGGCTTCTTCAACGCGCGGTTGTGCGTAGCGGCCAGGTCGGTGAGGAAGCCCGAGCACGGTTGGGTCGCTATTGGAACACGGTCACCAGCACGAGAGCGATACTCCGCGATCAGCTCCAGGACCAGCGGTCGGTGTTCGGCCAGCTTTGCGGAAACGGGTGCTGTGGTCTGGCGAGCACCCGGATCACGGCCACCCTGCGTGCGGTGCGGGCGCCGGCGCAGTCAGCACCTGACCCGTCCGCGGCCCGGTCGTGAGCCGAGTCATATTGTCGGCCGGGTCCTCCCCCATGTGCCAGTCCGTGGCCATGATGAACAGCGTCCTGCCGTCCGGTCCGCCAAGCATGCAGGCGAAGGGCATGAGGTCCAGCTCGAGCCGGTCCAGGATCTCGCCGCCGTCGCGGACCCTCACGCATCCCGACCCTCCCGAGCCGGTCCAGATCGCGCCCTCGGCGTCGATGCAGATCCCGTCCGGACCGACGCCGCTCGCGAAGTCTCGCCGGTTCGACAACCCACCATCCTCGGCGATATCGAACGCCGTCAGCTTGCCCGCGAAGGACTCGGAGATGACGAGCGTGGAGCCGTCCGGCGTCACGACCATCCCGTTCGGGAACGCGATCCCGTCCGCCACCTGACGTGCCGAGCCGTCGGGCCCTACTAACGCGATGATCCCGGGACGGAACTCCTCCTGACCGAAGCGAAACCCCATGCCGTTGACGTAGATGCGGTCCTCCCCGTCCACGACGATCTCGTTCCAACGGTGATCAGCGATGCTGCTGAGGTCGGCGTGGCCCACGAGTGAGCCATCGGGTTCCCGCCGTCGCAGCTCCTCGCCCGTCACGAGGAGACGGCCATCGGGCAGCCAGTCGATCGACCATCCGAGCCCAGACGGACCCTCCGCCACGACCTCGCTCATGCCGTCGAGGTCGACGGCCACGATCTCACCGGCACCCCAGTGGGCGAACCACAGACGATCGTCGTGCCAGCGGGGAGACTCGCCTATCATCAGGCCATCTAGCAAGACCTCGGGCTCGATCGTTGAGGACATCTGACTTCACCCGGACGCGTTCGTCTCCGGGACCCCTGACTGAGGGCCGTGTGTCGAACACACCATATCCCGACTCTCTTGATCTCCGGTGGCAAGGGTTTGCGCCGATCTTCCCGCACCCCGTTGCGGGAAGATGCTCAGAGGGCTACCCGACGCGGGCCCGCACCTGTGGTTCGTCCCCGCCGGGGGTTCCGGATCCCAGGCGCGTCCTAAAACAGGACCCACGCGACACGTCGCGTGATCGCCCTCTCGTGGGGCCTATGGGTGGGGGCCTTGGGTCCTTCTACCGGCTCGGGGATCCTCACGGCCGTAGGTTACTACCAGTCCGGCCCGAGCCTTAGAGCAGAACCCACGACGGGCCGAGTGGCTCGCCATCGATCAGGTAGTGCTCCAGCCGCCAGCGCCCGCCGCAGGCACACTCGAAGTCCATCTCCCGATCGATCAGGGCGGCGGTCGGGGGCGGCGTGCAGACGTGCGGATCGAAGAAGACGGGAGCCACGGGGGAAGACTATCCCGCGCCGCCGTCACCGCAGGAAGAGGACCCAACCGACGAACACTCCGGCAGCCACGATCGCCCAGGCCAGCCAATAGACGCCGGCTCGTCGCGGGCCCGGAGGAACAACGCAGGGGAGAGACCAGCGGCCAGGGCGGCAAGGAAACCGAGCACGGTTGGGTCGCTATTGGAACACGGTCATCCGCCGCGACGGTCGGTCCTCCCGGGATCAGCGTGCCTCCCGGAAGGACGACGTCACGTGCCCAACAAGACGCTCACGATCCAACAGGTCTTGACCATGTTCGCGCACTCAGCGCTTGGGGGAGAGGGGGTGGAACGCCAGCACGCGGTCTCAGGAGCCCTGGATCTCCTTCAGGTTCTTCGCATCATCGCCGTGACCACGTCCAGGAGGCGCCGGTTGTGCTGGGGCCAAGCCCCAGGCCTGCCGAATCGTCGTCGTGCTCATGCCGCCCAACCTCCGTGCCGTGTGCCTACCCGGGTGTCGTGTTGACGGCGCGTTCGGGCTCGTCGTTGGCCTCGGGCAGCGCTGGGAAGTCGGTCGGGTACATGCCGGCGGCAAAGCCGTACACGGTATCGCCGGACCGGGGCAGTTGGGCGAATTCACGAACCAGGGCGTCCACGCGCTCCCAGAACTCCTTCGCCAGCCGCGGAGGGATGCGGGCGTGGCGCAGGGTCGAGGTCAGTCGGTCGGCCTCGTGGGCGGGGACGGACTCCGCGGCCGCCACCGACAGGGCGTTGGCGTGCACCAGCGTCTTGTCCTCGCCCGGACGGCTCACGACGCCCACGTAGAACATCCGCGCCGTGCGACCGTAGTACCGCTCTTCGATCGCCCGGACCCGTCTGGTACGCACGACGCGCAACATCCCGGCTCCCACCAGGACCTTGACGTGGTGGGCGACGGTGCTCTTCGGCCTGTGGACCGCGGCGGCGAGCTCGGCCACGGTCGCGGCGCGTTCGAGCAGGAGATCGAGGAT
>JBKPGU010000180.1:0-7733 GCA_046729535.1 Actinomycetota bacterium | reverse complement strand
GTTGTCCGCGACCCGCCCGAACACGAGGAACTGGATCTGGTCGGAGGGGAAGTCCACCAGACCCAGCCTTCGCACCACCGCCGCCAGCGGCTGGGCCATCGGGAGAGGAACCTTCAGCGGGAGCTTCCCGCACATCCTGATGGCCTGGGACAGAAGGAGGATGCCGTCGGCAGCGACGTTGAAGATCCCGGGATGCTCCTCCCGAGTCGCCCGGTACAGGACCTCCAGGGCGTCGTCCTCGTGGATGAACTGGATCCTTGGGTCGTACCCGATGGGTGAAGGAACAAGCGGGAACGAGAAGTACCGGGTCAGCGTGGTCTCCAGGCCCGATCCCATGAAGTTGGCGAACCGGAGGAACGTGGCCGCCACGTCCGGACGACGCCTGGTGAAGTCCCGCGCGTACTGTTCGACCTCCACCGAGTCCTTGGCGAAGCCCGTCATCGAGCCCCGCCCCGTCATGTCCTCGGTGAACAGGGCGGGATCCTGCGGGCTGGCCCCGTAGACCGCGGTGCTCGACTTCATCACGAGCTTCTTCACGGCGGGAACCCTCTGGCACGCCGCGAAGAGCTGGAGGGAACCGATGACGTTGATCTCCTTCATGGCGCTACGCCCACCCACCCGGGTCGGCGTGGCGATGATCGAGAGGTGGACCACGGTGTCCACCTCGGAAGCCTCCAGTACCTTGAGGATGAGGGGGTTCTTGATGTCGGACCGGACGAATTCCGTCCGCTCCAGGTCGACCTCGGGCTCCTCCAGGTCGACGCCCACGATGTGTTCGACCTCGGGGTCTGCTTCGAGCCGCTGCGCCAGCCGCCCCACAACATGGCGGGACACGCCGGTGATCAGCACTCGCTGACCCATGCACCTACCCTACCCATCGGACTCCTGGATGACGATTCCGTCTCCCGGCCTGAAACCGAGCCCCTCTGCAGCGCTTGCCCCGTTCCTCACGATCGCCAACCACCCACGCGAGTCCTCGAGCAAGGCGTAGTCGCCCTCCGGCACTTCGGCGAAGGTGTAGGCGCGCCCGATGGTTACCGGCCGCCCAGCTCCCTGCATCTGGAGCTCGTCCGATCGCTGCAGGCGCGCAGCGGCCAGGTGCGACCGCCGCACGCTGAGCTGAACGTTCCCGTAACGGTCGACGGCCAAGACCTCGCACCTGATCACGCCATGGCGGACGGAAGGTTCGGCGATACTCAGACGGACCAGCCGATCGGGCTCTAGCTCCGGACCGAGGTCCTCCAAGGGCATCCCCGCGGCTACATGGGCCGCAGCCGGAGCGAAGATGTCTCGTCCGTGGAACGTGGCCGAAACGGGCTCCCGCACGACCTTCCGTGAGGTGATCTCCACGGCGGTGGCCACCCCGCCCGTCTGCTCGAAGGCCAGCGACAGCAGCCCGTTGTCCGGTCCGACGAACACTGCCCCGGACGCGGCCTCGACTGCCAGGCTGGGCCGGTCGGTCCCCACGCCCGGATCCACCACCGCCAGGTACACCGAATCCCGAGGCATGTACGGAATCGATTCGGAGAGCAGGAGCGCGCCCCGGAACACGTCGTGAGGTGGTACCGCGTGAGTCAAGTCGATGACCCGGGCCTCCGGGGCGATCCCGGCGATGACCCCGTGGCAGATCCCGACGAACTCGTCCTCCAGGCCGTAATCGGAGAGGAACACGATGGGCCGGGGCGAGGGCTCGACCATGGCACGGCGCTACTTCTGGCGGCGCTCCCAGCGGGTCTTCTTCAGCAGCTTTTTGTGCTTCTTCTTCCGCATCTTCTTGCGGCGTTTCTTGACGACTGAGGGCAAGCTTCTTCCTTTCCAGGTGTCAGCGGAGCCGGGAGAGTCTAGTCGGTCCCGAACAGATTCCGCAGGTCGACGCGGCGGGTGCGGAAGTCCTCTTCCACGCGCACGGATCCCAGCTTGAGGGCCTTGGGCGCCTCGGCCACCGGCGAGAGAAGGCGAAGGACATCCTCCTCGGTCGAGTACTCGAGATACCCCATGCCGATGTACTCACCCTTGCCATCGGACAGTCCGACCAGCAACCGGTCCAGCTGCGACTGCTCGAACAGCGCGGGGAGGGCAGGCATGAACACCGTCGGCTTGATCCGCCAGCGCTGGAGAGATCCCCCGAAGTACTCGCGAAGCGCCGCCTCGCGCCGTTCGGCCCGCTCGTCCACCGACATCGCCTGGATGTTCGCGTGGACGGGGAGGGCGACCACGTCGCAGGAGAAGAAGCGCTGGACGATCCCGAGGATGGGCTCCAGCTCCTCCCCTCGCTGGAGCCCGATCACCACGTCGGGCCGCAGCATCTCGACCTTGTGGTACTTCAGGATCTGGCCGTACACATCGGACACCAGGCCGGTGGTGTCGACCACGACGAGGTCGGCTCCGCCTTCGTCGATGGCCCGGTTCAACAAGCGGGCTGCCCCCACGACCAGCGGAAGGAGCTGTCCCTGCGGGGAGGTCGAGCCCACGAAGTGCAGCGCATCCGGCTTCGACATCGCGGCCGGCTCCATGTCGACTCCGGTTCGAAGCATCCGCATGGTCACCGCCGCGGGCGGCCCGACCGTTTTCTGCCCCAGGTCGGAGTCCACGTATCCGACGGTCCGGCCCTCCAGGAGCCCGGCGCCGGCGATGGTCTTGGCCAGGGTGCTCTTCCCGGAGTCGAGGCCACCGATGAGCATGACCACGCCACCACCGGCCACGATCCGCTGCACGACAGCGCCGTATCGCTCCACGCCACTCCCTCGTGGCGCCGCCAAGCGGCCGAGCGACTCAGAACGCGTAGCGCGCTTATCCCGTGGGGGTCGGTTCGTCCTCCGGGCACGGGAGTACACCGGCATAGGCCGGCCACCCAGCGATCGGCCGGAGACGACCCATGAGATCCCTCGCCCCCGTCATCTCATAACCCTCACGGTCCTCGAACGTTTCCCGACTGGCCGGCACGATGGTCCCGCGTTCTGTGTCGTCATTCGACTGTTCGACGGCGCCTTGTCGCTCGTCTGGTGCCGATTGTACCGACCCCAGGGACGAGCCCGCCAGACGCCTGCGATCAGGTGAATCGGGCGGCGATGGCCTGGAAGCACGGCCAGTAGTCCTCGGGCTGGACGTTGTCGTCCATCACGATCACCAGGTCGGTTCGGCCCTGCGACTTCGCCACGATGGGCGCCGGGTCGTTGACGTCCGCGATCGAGATCGTGTCGATCCCCGCCTCGATGGCCCCTCCGGCGAACCCGTGGTCGGCGAAGACCAGGTCGGGGCGAGCCTCCCCCAGCATGAGTTCCATCGCTCCCGAGCCGTGAGTGTGGATCGGCGAGCCCCGGTCGGTCAGGACGGCCACGCCGTGGAAGTAGCGGATCTGTCGGTGGCGCCCCCCTTCTCGCCAGTCGAACCCCTGCAGCGGCCGGAGCAGCTTGGCCCCCGACTGTTCGAGGAGATCTCCCACCGCCATGTACAGCAGGACCAGACCGGCCGGATGGCCGGTGGCCAGGATGACCTGCTCGCCGCGCCTGGCCGCATCCGCCAGTCGGTTGCCCGCCGCCTCCAGTGCCCTCAGAACTCGCCGGGGGTCGATGGCCGAGGGTCCTTCCTGCAACCTCGGATCGGGGTCGAACCCCGTCTCCTCGGACATGAGGGCCAAGACCTGAGCGGCCGAGACCGGGCCCAGACGGGTCAGGCCGAACTGCGAATCGGGGTCACCGTCGACCAGCCTGTCGATCTTCCACAACACGTTCCTGCGGTCGTGGGAGGTGACGGGGCCGGCGATCCTCGCTTCCAATAGGCCCTCGACCACCTCCTCGGGCGTGAACGAGGACTTGGCCCAACGAACTCGGGGCGCGGCATCGAACGGCGACGAAGTCATGAGCCAGCGATTCTAGGTGCCGGCTGCGCCGGCGCCGCCTCGCCTCGAGGCGTTCTGTGCTTTCCTATCCCGGCGAACGATCGAAGGAGGAAACGCTGGTGTTGGGATCGCCCACGCTCGAAGGCAAAGTGGCCATCGTCACCGGGGGAAGCAAGGGAATCGGGAAAGCCATCGCCCGGGCCATGGCGGAGGCCGGGGCGTCCATCACGCTCGCCGCCCGTGGCCAGAACGCCCTCGAGCAGGCGGCCGGAGAGATCGAAGTTGTGGGGGCGAAGGTCCTTCAGGTGCCCACCGATGCGACCGACCTGGATCAGGTCCAGAACTTGGTGGACCGCACGGTCGAGGCCTTCGGAACCATCGACATCCTGGTGAACAACGCAGGGTCCGCACCGTTCCTGTCCACGATCGACGAGATCAGGCTGGACGGGTTCGAGAAGTACTTCCGGATCAACTTCACAAGCGCCCTGTTCTGCACCAAGGCGGTGGCCCCCGTCCTTCTCGCAAAGGAGGACGGCTGCGTGCTGAACGTGGCATCCGTGGCAGGGTTCATCGCCAGCCCCGGCCTCACCTACTACGCCAGCGCCAAGGCGGCCCTGATCAGCTTGACGAAAACGGTGGCGCGGGAGTGGGCGGGCTCGCATGTCCGCGTGAACGCCGTGGCCCCCGGCTGGATCGAAACCGCGATGAACGAGAAGGCCCGCCAGATGCCCGAGTTCCTGAACAGCACCTTGGCCCAGATCCCGATCGGACGGTGGGGCCGTCCCGAGGACGTGGCGGGGGCCGCGGTGTTCCTGTGCTCGCCGGCCGCGTCGTTCATCACCGGGTCGGTGCTGGTCGTCGACGGCGGCCAAACGCTCTCCAACCTCTTGGGCATCTGACCCGTGGAGTTGAGGGGGAAGGTCGCCGTCGTCACCGGGGCCTCCTCCGGGATCGGCTGGGCCACCGCCGTGGCACTGGCCCGGGAGGGAGCCACGGTCGTGGGGTCCGCCCGTCGCGAGGAGCGGCTGAAGGAGCTGGTGGAGGGCATCGAACGCCGGGGCGGGAAAGCCTTGGCACTGGCGTGCGACGTCTCGGATCGGGTGCAGGTCGGAGTCCTTCGGCAGCACGTTGAGGATGCCTACGGACGGTGCGACGTGCTGGTCAACAACGCCGGAGTCCCAGGGGGTGGTCCGTTCGCCGAGCTCACCATGGAGCAGATCGAACGGATCACGCAGACGAACTACATTGGCGTCCTGTACTGCTCCAAGGCGTTCCTGCCCATGATGCTCGAGGCCGGGTCGGGGCACATCGTGAACGTCGCGTCCCTGGCCGGCCTCTATGCCATCCCCGGTTCCTCCGTGTACACCTCGACGAAGCACGCCGTGGTGGCTTTCTCCGAGGCCCTGTACTACGAGCTGATGCCGAGGGGGATCGTCGTCACCACAATCAACCCGGGCCTAGTCGCCACCGAGACCTTCCCACATCGCGACATGCTTCGGCGGCGACCGGCCATGGTGATGCAACCGGAGAGGGTCGGCGACGCGATCGTGGAGGCGATTCGGAAAGGGAAGGGGCCGGAGGTCTCGATCCCGAGATGGCTGGCCTCGTTCCAGGCCATCCGCGTGCTAGCTCCGCCGCTGTACCGCTTCGGGCTCACCCGGGCGGTGAAGCGCGGCCTGCGCGCCACTCGCGCCGGCGAGAAGTAAGCCGCCTCAGCCCTCGGCCTCCCGACGTGGTACGCCCAGCCGGTCGAACATTTCGAGGTCCGGCGGCGGGTGCCCCTTGGGCGGAACGTACAGCGTGGTCATCGAGCGGACCTCTGCCTTCGGAAGATCTCCGAGCGGCAATCGCTGGACGATTGGATCTCCCACCGGATACGGCGAGGCTTCGTAAAGGATGACCTCATCCTTCTTGCTATAGGACCGCTGAAGGTACTCGGCGAGCACTTTCAGGCCCGCGCGGTTCGGCCGGTCCGTTCCCGGCGCCTCGCCGATCGCCGCGACCTGCCAGAGAACGAGCGATACCGATGGGTCGAAGCTTCGAGGAAACAGCAAGAAGTTCGTGGCCTCGAAGGACTGGCACCCGTCGCCGGGGTCCACCCCGAGGTCGGCGAACAGACAGTCTTCGGCAGAGATGCCCGGGAGCATCTGAGCACTGAATCCTTCGGATCGGGCCCGCCGAACGGCCTCATGTGGAGGGAAGCCGAAGACGCCCGGATGCCCATAGAAGACCGCACACACATCGAGCCCCCTCCGAGCAGGAGCCAGGATGACCTCGACCATCTCTTCATACGTCTGCGACCTCGGCTTTCCCAGTGCGTAGAGGTGCTCGAGGGATTCGGCGGACGGATTCAAGTCCTTCAGCCATTCAGCCGCAACGGAGTCGGCTAACAGGTAGAGCACTCTCTCTGCGTGCTCGATCGCCTGGAGAGCCTGCTGAGTCGTTTGGAGGCCGAACTTGATCCCGCTTCCGACCACGGTGACTGAGCCGAGCGAGGGTTCGCTGCGGAGTTCGGGCTTTGAGTGAGCGGCTAAAACCTCTTGATCCAGAGGTAGACCTTCGCCGTCGTCTTGTCTTCCTTTTGAATCGCACTTTCGATCTGTGCCGTATCTCCGCTGGCCACCGTAGTGGCCTGCTGTTCGGACAACCCCGACTTCTTGGCGGTTCCCTTCGCGTCGCTCGCCCAGTCCTTCTGAAGTTTCTCGTCCTTAGCCAGGGTCTTCAGGAAGTCGGAAATCTTCGCCATGGTCCCTCCCGTGGTGGTCTGGCCCCTCGCGGTTCATGCGTGCGAACGGTATGTCCGCCGGTTCCCGTAGTCAAGATGAAAACCCGTTGCCCCCACCGCGCATCTAGTGAAGGACAGAAGCTCAGCCTAAACTCGTCGCGTGCTGGTATGTCCTTCCTGCGGCCAGGAAAACCCTGACATCGCCCGCTTCTGTCTCAACTGCGCCACATCCCTTGCCCAGCTGGTCGCGGCGACGCCCGAAGAGCGCAAGGTCGTGACGGTCCTGTTCTGCGATCTGGTGGGATTCACCGCCCTGTCGGATCAGGCGGACCCCGAGGATGTCCGAAACACGCTGCGTCCCTATCACTACCGGCTGCAACAGGAGATCGAGCGGTTCGGCGGGACCGTGGAGAAGTTCATCGGCGACGCCGTCATGGCCGTGTACGGCGCTCCGGTCGCGCACGAGGACGACGCCGAGCGAGCCGTCAGAAGCGGGCTTCGAATCCTCGGGGCGATCGGCGAGCTCAACGAGACCCACTCGCACCTGGACCTTGCCGTTCGGATCGGCATCAACACCGGTGAGGCCGTCGTGGCGCTGAGCCAACCCACGGCGCGGGAAGGCATCGTAACCGGCGACGTCGTCAACACGGCCTCGCGACTGGAGTCCATCGCGCCGGTGGGCTGCGTCGTCGTCGGCGAGGCCACGTATCGAGCCACCAGGTACCTGTTCGACTACGAACAGCTCGAGCCGGTCAAGGTCAAGGGCAAGGCGGAACCCCTTCCGATCTGGCTGGCCCGATCGACCCGCAGCCGGTATGGGTCCGACATCGATCTCCAGCCGGCGACCCCGTTCGTGGGACGCGAGGACGAACTGGAGGTGCTCAAACGGTCGTACGCTCGAACCCTGCGCGAGCGCTCGGTGCAGCTGGTGACCCTGCTTGGCGAACCGGGCGTCGGAAAGAGCCGCCTCGTACGGGAATTCTTCACTTACACCGACAACGAGCCGGAGATCATCTTCTGGCGCCAGGGGCGATGCCTCCCCTACGGTGAGGGCATCACGTTCTGGCCCCTCGGTGAGATCGTGAAGGCGCAGGCCGGCGTGCTGGAGTCGGACGATCCCAACGAGGCCTCAGGCAAGCTCGATCTGGCCATCCAGGCCGCCATCGAGGA
>JBKPGU010000179.1:0-5554 GCA_046729535.1 Actinomycetota bacterium | reverse complement strand
CCTCACGACCGTCTGAGAGTCCCAAGAGGGTGGCGGTGGGAAGAGAGAATCAGGGGGCGTTGGAGTCCTCATGGCCCCGCCGGTACGCTCCTGACCGTGCGGAGCCCCCGATGACCGATCCGGAACAGAGCATCGTCGACTCCTCCGAGTGGAGGGCGCTCGAGCACCACCTCGAGGAGATCCGCCCCGTCCATCTGAGCACGCTCTTCGCCGAGGACCCGGATCGAGGCCAGACCATGACCGTCGAGGCCGCCGACCTGTTCATGGACTTCTCGAAGAACAGGATCAGGGCGGAAACGGTTCGCTTGCTCGTCGCCCTCGCCGAGCGAGCCGGCCTCCGCGATCGCATCGAGGCGATGTTCACCGGCCGGCGCATCAACGTCACCGAGGATCGGGCCGTCCTCCACGTCGCGCTCCGGGCCCCCCGTGACCAACGGATCATGGTCGATGGCCGGGACGTGGTTCCCGACGTCCATCGGGTGCTGGACAGGATGGGCTCGTTCGCGGAACGGGTCCGCTCGGGCGAGTGGCGGGGTTCCACCGGCAGGCGGATCCGCAACGTGGTGAACATCGGGATCGGCGGATCGGACCTCGGCCCGGCCATGGCGTACGAGGCGCTGAAGGACTTCTCCGAGCGCTCGATGACCTTCCGGTTCGTGTCCAACGTGGACAGTACAGACGTGTATGAGGCCACCGCCGACCTCGACCCGGCCGAAACGCTCTTCGTGGTGAGCTCGAAGACCTTCACCACGGTGGAGACCCTGATCAACGCGGAGACGGCTCGGGAATGGCTGATCCACGGGCTCGGCGCGGTAGGTGGAGACCGGTCGGCCGTTCGGCATCACTTCGTGGCGGTCTCGACGAACGCCGAGCGGGTCGCGGCGTTCGGGATCAATCCCGAGAACATGTTCGAGTTCTGGGACTGGGTGGGAGGACGGTATTCGCTCGATTCGGCGATCGGCCTCTCGCTGATGGTCGCCATCGGCCCCGTCCGGTTCCGCGAGATGCTCGAAGGCTTCCACGCCATCGACGTGCATTTTCGTACCGCCCCGTTCGAGCGGAACATGTCGGTGCTGCTGGGCCTGCTGTGGACCTGGTACGGGAGCTTCTTCGAGGCGGAAACCCATGCCGTGCTGCCCTACAACCAGGACCTCGCTCGCTTCACTGATTACCTCCAGCAGCTCGACATGGAGTCGAACGGGAAGTCGGTCGACCTGCAGGGCCGGCCGGTCCGAACCCAGACCGGTCCGGTGGTGTGGGGCACGCTGGGCACGAACGGCCAGCACGCCTATTTCCAGTTGATCCACCAGGGAACGAAGCTCATCCCTGCCGACTTCATCGGGTTCCTCGAGCCGGGCCATCGGCTCGGCGGGCACCACGACCTGCTCATGGCCAACCTGTTCGCGCAGACCGAGGCGCTCGCGTTCGGGAAGACCCAGGAGGAGGCCGAAGTCGAAGGCGTGCCACCGGGACAGATCCCGCACCGGACGTTCGCCGGCAATCACCCCACCAACACGATCCTGGCGCCGAAGCTGTCACCTCGCGTCCTGGGCGAGCTCATCGCCCTGTATGAGCACAAGGTGTTCACCCAGGGCGTGATCTGGAACATCGACTCGTTCGACCAGTGGGGGGTGGAGCTGGGGAAGGCGCTGGCGGCGCGCATCCAGCCCGAGCTGATCGCCGCAACTGAGCCAGATCTACGCCACGATTCATCCACCAACGCCCTGATCCGCCGCTACCGCCGGCGGAGCCGGGAGTGACCCCGGTGGTCGAAACACTGAACCACCGGGATGCTGCTTCGGAGCGACCGAAAACGAACCGGGCCATGGCGAACTACCGCAACGGCGAGCCTGTGTTCACGCCATCCCCTGGCCGGGTTGGCGATCGGAGAATTCCGGAGGATCGCCAGCTCGAGCCCCTCAGAGCCCGCGCTGACCGCACGGGAGAACGAGGTACTCAGACTCGTCGCGAAGGGCTACACGTATCGCGAGATCGCGGAGAAGCTGTTCATCAGCCTCAAGACCGTCCAGAACCATGTTCAGAACATCTTGACCAAGCTGCAGTTCAGCGGGCGCTACGAGCTGATGCGATACGCGATCCAAAAAGGGCTCGACCGCATCCCGGAGTGACTTCGATCCCCACGGCAGCGACTGCCAGCAGGGCCCGACGAATCGGTCGAGCAGCTTGGCTGCGCTTATAGTCCGTCGACCCAAAACCGAGGAACCGCAGGAGGTGAGATCGTGCTACTGGCGACCATCGCGCATCGGCTGTTCTCGACAGAGGTCCCGGTCACCGAGAAGATCCTTCGAACGGTGGCCGTCTACGGGGCGCTTCTTCTTCTGCTGAGGCTTGGCGGAAAGAAAACGGCGGCGCAGCTCAATTCGTTCGATCTGGTCGTGCTGCTGCTCATCAGCAACGTCGTCCAGAACGCCATAATCGGACCGGACAACTCGCTCATCGGCGGGTTGATCGGCGCATCCGTGCTGATCGTGGCCAACGACGTGATCAGCCGCTTCGCCCGACGGAACGACGCCATCGACCGGGCCCTGGAAGGAACGGAGACCAGGTTGGTCGAGGATGGGAGGTTCCTCGACCGCGAGTTGCGGAGGCTCGGCATCAGGCAAGCCGATCTCGAGGCCGCGCTTCGGCGATCCGGCGCCGAAAACGTCCTTCAGGTCAAGGAGGCCGACCTGTACCCCTCGGGAGCCATCGTGGTCGAACTACTGCCCGAGGCCCGGGGTGCGTCCCACGATGACATCGATCGGATCGAACGAAAGCTCGACCGGCTGACCGCCAGCGTGGATCGTCTCGCGAACCGGTGATGGTATGGCTCTACCCGGAGGGAGCCTCATCTGACGAGGGGTTCGGTGGTAGGCGCTGACCAGATGTTGACCGGAGGGACGGCTTCTCGTGAAGCAGTGCGGCTGCAGACGACTAGATCGTCGACTTGAGCAGCTCCCGCAGACGTCTCCCCGCCTCCTGTAGGACCCTCGGGGCGATCACGGGATCGCCTTCGAGAACAGCACGGAACTCCGAGCCCGAGAGATACAGGCATCGAGTGGGCATCTCCGAGATGACGTCGGCAGTGCGAGGGCCCCCGTCCAGAAGGGAGACTTCCCCGAACACGTCCCCGCAGCGCAGGCGCGCCACGATGCGCCCTCCGCGGATCACCTTCACGCGTCCATCCAGGATCACGAACAACTCGGATCCGACAGAGCCCTGTCTGATGATGGTCTCTCCCGCTCTGTAGACCGAGACCATGCTCGCTTTGGCCAGGGCGCGGATCCGATGCTTGGACAGCCCCTTGAACAGCGGCACCAACATGAGGGCTGTTTCCCGCGTGGCCGCCTCGGGTGGGGCAACGATATGCGTCACGGATATCCCGAAGGCCGACGCGACGCGGCGGACGAGGTCGGACTTTAGCCATGGCGAGCCCCGAGGCGGAAAGGTCGAGATGATGATCTCGTCGAACCGTTCGTCCCTGAGGGTGTCCTGGATGGCGAGGAACGGGTCAGCATCGCCCACGTGACCCTCCGCCTCGGCGCCGATCTCCCGCAGCTGGAGGAGGGCTCGATCCAATCGGTCCTGGGCCAGCCCCCGGGCTTCGGCCTCCGTCCAGGTCCACCCTTCATGAGGTGGCGTAGCGGGCACAAGGATATGGAAGCGCGGTGTCCCCCGCTTCACGAGGTCAATGATCTGGCGTTGGAGCTCGTCGCCGATGAGGGTCTGATTCGCAACCACTAGGTACCGGCGCATCTCTCACTCCCCCGGCGACAAGCAGTCTCCAAGCGGGGACGGCTCTGCAAGCATCCCGGCTCGAACGTTACACAAAATCCAAGGGCTCCCGCCAGAAGAACCCAAGGTCACCGCCATGTTGCCTGAATGGTCTCCGTCAGTGAGGACGGACCCGTCGTAGTTGTCGATCCGCCCCGAGATGCTCGACCGATTCCCTCCTTCCGAACCGGCGTCCGCGCTGGGGTATGTTCGGCGAGCATGAAGCTCATCGAGTGGCTGTTGGACGCCGATCCCGCGATCCGCTGGCAAGTGATGCGCGACCTCACCGACGCCGCACCAGGCGAGGAGGCCGCCGAGCGAGCCCGCGTGGCGCTCGAGGGGTGCGGCGCACAGCTGCTCGCGCTGCAGGGCGCCGATGGCAGATGGGACGGCGGGACCTACCGGCCGGGCTGGGTCGATGAGTCGAAGCCGTTCTTCGACGCATGGACGGCGACGCACTTCTCGCTCCAGCTCCTGCGAGACCTCGGTCTGAACCCCCACAGCCCCGAGGCACGTCGGGCCGTTTCCCTGGTGCGCGAAAACGTCCGGTGGGACGCGAACGACGCGTCCTACTTCGAGGGCGAAACTGAGCCGTGCATCAACGGGCTCGCGCTCGCGATCGGCTCCTACTTCGGCGAGACCGTGGATGGCATCGTCGAACGCCTCCTGGCCGACGAGCTCGAGGATGGCGGCTGGAACTGCTGGGCTGAATACGGCGCGCGGGTGTCGTCATTCCACACGACGATCTGCGTGCTCGAGGGCCTGCTCGAGTGGGAGCGGACCGGGCGATCCTCGGAGGCGGTCGCGGCGGCGCGCCACCGGGGCGAGGAGTACCTCCTCGAGCGAAGGTTGTTCCGTCGCCGCTCGACCGCTCAGGTCATCGACCCGCGTTTCACCATGTTCTCGTTCCCGACGTACTGGTATTACGACGTGCTGCGCGGCCTCGACTACTTCCGGTCGACCGGCGCGGCCCCGGACGGCCGGTGCGCCGACGCGATCGCCCTCGTCGCCAGCAAGCGCAGCGAGGAGGGCCATTGGCCCCTCGAGAACACGCACCAAGGGCCGACGCACTTCGAGATGGAAGGCCCCGAGGGCTCCGCGAGCCGCTGGATCACTCTGCGCGCTCTGCGGGTCCTCCGGTGGGCGGGTTCGAGCTTGTCGACCAGCGCTGATCGCGAGCCGCTCTGAGCCAAGCGAACGCGACCGCAAGGGACAAAAAACCCCCTCGACGAGGGGTTTGTTGGTGGGCGCTAGAGGATTTGAACCTCTGACCTCTTCCGTGTCAAGGAAGTTCGCCCTCCCGGAGCCCCGCAGGTCAGAGGCTATCCCCGCAGGTCAGAGGGGCAGATCACTCCGGCTGGCGGGAGTACTTGGGAGCCCCTTTCAGCGTCACTCGCTCCCAAATCGCTCCCAAATCGACGCGTCGCGGAACATCATTCATCCTTGCTCGATGCTTCGTCTGCGGGAACCGAAAGCGTTCGACGCGGGGCCCTTGGCAGCTGTGCACGTCCGATCGTGGCAACAGGCCTATCGGGGTCTGATGCCGGAGGAGTACTTGGACGGCTTGTCGGTTGAAGACCGCGCTGAGATGTGGATGGGCTGGCTCCAACGTCCACCCCGGCCGAGGAGCCGTCGACTTGTCGCGGAAGATCACGGCGACGTCGTGGGGTTCATCGTGGTCGGTCCCGCAGGAGGCGACGATCAAACCGACACTGGTGAGGTCTTCTCGCTCAACGTCGATCCGGCGAGCTGGCGGCGCGGTATTGGGAGAGCGCTGCTC
>JBKPGU010000178.1:0-3862 GCA_046729535.1 Actinomycetota bacterium | reverse complement strand
GAGCATGGCCAGGGCCAGGGGCACGCTGGCGATCCCCAGGACCCGAGCCACCGGGTGGACGTGGAACCGCATGAGGGCCAGCCAGACCAGCGTCGTTCCGGCCAGCGCCAGGGCCAGGCCCACCGCCAGCCGTCCCCTGGAGGTCGAGGCCTGGTCGTACCCGGCAGCCGCCGCGGCTCCGGTGGCCAGGGACAGCACCAGCACGATCCCCCCAGTGAGGTAGAAGAATCCGCGTCGAACCTCCCTCCACAGTGGCGTGAGGAACAACAAGCCGGCCGCTCCCGCCACGGTCTCGGCCAAGACGAGGGCCATGATCCCCGCCGGACCGCTCATGGGATCGGCGGCTCGACTTGAGCGCTGGCTTCCACAGCGCATAGCGTATCGGCGTGCAACCGGGAGAAGGCCTCGCCGATCGGCTGGTCGGAGCCGAAGCTACCGTCGAATGGCCGGTGACGCCGGCGATGACGGCGAAGAACGTCGGGTCCGGCGAGGTGAACGTGCTGAGCACGCCGTGGGTCCTCGCCCTGGTCGAACGAGCCGCGGTGGACGCGGTCGGCCCCCATCTCCCCGACGGCTCCACAACGGTCGGGACGCACATCGACCTCACCCATTCGGCGCCCTCGGTCGTCGGCCGGCAGGCCCGCGCGCATGTCCACGCCGACCGCGTCGACGGAAGGAAGATCTCGTTCTCCTTCGAGGTGTCGGACGAGGTGGGGCAAGTTGCCCGAGGGACCCATGTCCGGGTCATCGTCGACCGGGAGCGATTCGAGCGATCCGCCGTCGACCGGGCCGGCCCGAAGGAACGAGACGGGGAGTAGGTCCCACCGGTCCGTTTCGGCGGGAGCGAACGTGGAGCAGGCCGTCATCCTGTACGACACCGATGCGGCTTCTGCCGATGGTCGGCCGACAGGATTCTGGCCTGGGACATCCGTCATCGGTTGCGCCCGGTGGCCCTGCAGGATCCCGAAGCAGACGTCGTGCTGCAAGGGATGAGCACCGACCGGAAGATGGCGTCGTGGCATCTGGTCATGCCCGACGGCCGGGCCCTGTTGGCGGGGGCAGCGGTTCCGGACCTTGCTGGGGCCGAGCCGGCGCTCGGTCGATCCGAAGCAGCCGCGCGGCGACGGTTCGTCCTGAAGCCGAAACGTTCGCTCAGCCCAAGTACGACGAGCGTCTCATCAGGTTGGCGTCGACCATCACGTTTATGCAGGCCGGGACGCCCGAGTCGAACGCCTCCTTCAGGGCGGAGCGGATCTGGCCGGGCTCGGTCACCTTCAGCCCGCACCCACCGAGCCCCTCGACCATCTTGTGGTACGGAGCTTCCGGGTCGAGCTCAGATGCCGGGGCGTTCCCCGGACCGTACAGGGCCTCCTGGGCCACCTTGATCTGCCCCCACGCCCCGTCGTTCCCGATGATGCCGACGAACGGGATCTTCTGGCGGATGGCGCTCTCGTACTCCATCGCGTTCAGGCCGAACGAGCCGTCCCCGTACACGATGGCGACCTGCTTGTCGGGCTTGGCCAGCTTGGCGGCGATGGCGAACCCGGGCCCGACGCCCAGCGTCCCGAACGGCCCGGGGTCGAGCCAGTGGCCCGGGTACCGGGCGTTCAGGATCGAGGCGCTGATTCCCACGATGTCGCCACCGTCGCCGACCACGATCGCGTCGGGGTCGAGGAAGTCCCGGATCTCCCGGGCGAACCGCTGGGGGTGGATAGGGACCGCGTCGGATTCCATCCCCTCCCGGGCCTGGTCGAGGAGGCGGCGCTCCTCCCGCCGCACCTCCTCGGTCCACGCCGGCTCATCTGCGTTGCCGGCACCGCCGGTCACCAACTGCTCGATTACGCGGCCCGGGTCGCCCACGATCCCGATGTCGATCGGTCGGTTGCGTCCGATGTGAACGCCGTCGACGTCCACCTGGATCACCTTCACGTCCGGAGCGAACCCCCGCTGCCCGAACCCAAGCCGGAAGTCCCAATCGACCCCAAGGGCCAGAACCGCGTCGGCTTTGCCCAGGGCGTACTTGCGGGAGGCCGAGGAGAAGTAGGGGTCGTCGGGCGGCAGGCAGCCTCGCCCAAGCGAGTTCAGGAACACCGGCGCCTTCACCGCGTGGGCGAGCTCGGCCAGTGCGTCGTGAGCGCCCGACCACCGGATCCCCGCCCCGGCGAACACGATGGGCCGCTCGGCGTCGCGCAGGATGCGAACGGCCTCCTTCACCATGTCGGGATCGCCCTGCGGCCGGGCGTCCGTTCGGTACCCCTGCGGTAGCTCGACCCCCTCGGCGGAGTTGAACTGCACGTCCATCGGGATATCGAGGAATGCCGGACCCTTGCGCCCCGACATCGCATGGCGGAGGGCCGTCGCCACGAAGTCGGCCAGGCGCCGGACGTCGAAGCACGTCTTCGCCCACTTCGTGATGGACGAGACCAGGGTGACCTGGTCCATCTCCTGCAGCGAGCCCATCTCGAACTCGAAGATGGGGTTCTTGCCCGACAGGACCAGGATCGGCGAGTTCGCGTAATAGGCGTTGGCGATGCCCGTGACCGCGTCGGTCACCCCCGGTCCCGCGGTGACGGCTGCCACGCCCGGCTGGAGCGTCACCCGTGCCCAGCCGTCCGCGGCATGGGCGGCCGACTGCTCATGGCGGAAATCCACGATGCGGATGCCCTCGTCCACGCACCCGTCGTAGATCGCAGCGATGTGCCCGCCCGAGAGGGTGAACAGGTTCTGCACCCCCTCGGCTTTCAGTTGCTGGGCGACCAGGCGGCCGCCGTGCCTCGGCTTGCCCAAGGACCCTCCCAACGCCGTCGCCTTCCGCCCCAGCGTTCCCGCGAGATGCTACGCGCATGCGCCGCGGCGTTGTTCCGGTGAGCCGGTACCCTAATCGGTCATGCGTTTGTTCAAGCGGAGAGTTTCGGGCGAAGACCCATCGTCCCCGGGCGGGGGGCGAGGACCCCGGACGGCGGCCCCCGAATCCGATTGGCGAACCTACGACGGCATCGCCGACATCTACGCGCGGGTGCACGCGCCGCGCATGGCACTCCCCGGGAGGGATCTGGTGGAGTTCGTGCGGGTCACTCCCGGCGCCCGGGTGCTCGACGTTGGAACGGGGACCGGCG
Source organism: Actinomycetota bacterium (assembly GCA_046729535.1). Lineage (GTDB taxonomy): Bacteria > Actinomycetota > UBA4738 > UBA4738 > UBA4738 > JBKPGU01. The sequence continues at coordinate 746 of JBKPGU010000178.1, read as the reverse complement.
TCGTCGCTCGAGCCGCGGCGGAAGTCGCCGGCCCCGGCGGGACCGTGGCCGGCATCGACCAGTCCATGGCGATGCTCCGGCACGCTCGGATGGATGGGGGCGGAGCAGGGTTCGCTGCGGGCACGGCGATCGACCTGCCGTTCCGCGACGCGACCTTCGACTTCGTCCTGGCGTCGTTCGTGCTCAGCCACTTCATCCGCTACGAAACGGCCCTGTTCGACATGCTGCGGGTGCTGAAGCGAGGGGGACGGTTCGGGGTCACCTCGTGGGGTCCTGGCGAGGACGAGTTCTCGAGGGCATGGACCGAGGTGGCCGAGCAGTTCGCCGCGCGGGAGATCCTTCAGGATGCCCGAACCCGCGGCATGCCGTGGGCAGAGGCGTTCGCCGATCCGAGCCGGCTGAAGGATACCCTGCACGAGGCCGGGGTCCGGGACATCCAGATCGACCGGCGCGAGTACCGGTTCGAGATGACCTCGAGCGACTACCTGGAGGGAAAGGAAACCTCGGCCACGGGGCGGTTCCTCCAGCAGATGCTGGGGCCGGAACTGTGGGAGATCTTCCGGCGTCGCTCCCGCGAAACCTTCGGCGAACGCTTCAACCCCCGATTCACCGACTTCCGCGAGGTCAACCTGGCCATCGGCCACAAGCCGTAACCCGCGACCCCTCGAACGCTCAGCGGTTGGATTCCAGCGTAGGGCCGGCGCTCAGCTCAGGTCCAGGCGCCGGAAGGCTTCTGCGTGCTGGAC
>JBKPGU010000177.1:0-8084 GCA_046729535.1 Actinomycetota bacterium | reverse complement strand
CGGCCGAGACGTTCGACGCGGATGGCTGGCTCCGCACCGGGGACATCGGGAATTTCGACGACCAGGGCTACCTGAAGATCGTGGATCGGAAGAAGGAGCTCCTCATCACCGCCGGGGGCAAGAACATCTCGCCGGCGAACCTCGAGGCGCTCCTCAAGCAGCATCCCCTGATCGGGCAAGCGTGCGTCGTGGGGGACCGCAGGCCGTTCGTGGCCGCTCTGGTCGTGCTGGACGGCGAGACGGCCCCATCGTGGGCCCAGGCGAACGGCGTGGCGTTCGGCAGCGTCGGAGAGTTCGCACGGGAGTCCCGGGTTGCGGCCGAGATCCAGAAAGCGGTGGACGACGCGAACCAGCACGTGTCGAGCGTGGAGCGGATCAAGAAGTTCGTCATCCTCCCGACCGAGTGGACCGTAGACAGTGAGGAGCTGACTCCCACGCTCAAGCTCAAGCGCCGGGTGATCCACGAGAAGTACGCCGAGGACATCGAAGGGATCTACGCGACGGGCTGATTCGGCAGCCGCTCGGTCTGGAGGTCAGATCCGAAGGAGCACCACGGCCGCCAACACGGTGCCGACGATCGCCGTCCCGTAGCACAGCACGGCCACGGCCTTTCGAAGATGGATGGCGAACTGGTGGTGGATGGCGAAGCGGAACCGGTGGGCCCAGTGGAACAGCGGGAGGGAGATGATCCCCCACAGGTAGAGCTTCACCAGTGGATTCTCCGCCAGATGATGGATGCGCTCGTAGGAGAGCGCGTCCGAAGGCAGCCAACCCGCGGCGTAGGCGATCCCCAGGATCGCCACGTGGGCAGGAAGAAGGACCGCCGCGACGAACCCCCCGGCGGAGAACATCGCCCAGGCCATCGCCTCGGCTCGTGCCTGTGGTCCCCGAGGGCGGACCCGAGGGCGACGGGCCGGGACCGTCCTCTCGTCGGACCACTCGAGGATGTCTCCCCAGGACGGAGCCTCCACCTGGTCCTCTCCTCGCATCAGAACCAGATGTGGAAGTAGGCCACGAACGCCGATGCGGCGATCCACGCAAGAACCAACGCGCCGATGACCACCATGCGCGGGAAGACCATCCTGCCGATCCGGATCTCGATGATGTGGCTGCTGAGCCGAAACCATGTCGCGGTGTGGTAGAGGAGGGCCACCAGGATGAGCGCGGAGCCGCCCACGACCCACGGAAGCTTCAGCCACTGGAGGAAGCCGGCGTAGTGCTCGGGCCCTCGCGAGATGGCGAACAGGTACAGCAGGAGCATCCCGCAGAAGGCGGCGGCGAAGGCGGACGTGATCTCCCGGGCCGCGAACCGGCGGTACGGCCCGCTCCTCAGCCACCATGCCCACCTGGCCTTCGGCACGTAGACGGGGTATGCCCGGCGCTCCTCGGAGTTCGTTTCCGGGCTCTCCGCCCTCATGCCTGGCCACCGAACGGCAGCATCATCGAGAGCATGGTATCGGTCGTCTTGGCCACCTTCTCCCGCTGGATGGCGGCGGCCGGGTCCACATCCTTCGGGCACACCACCGAGCACTCGCCGACGAACGTGCAGTCCCAGATCCCCCAGTCCACGGCGATGGCCTGGTGCCGCTCCCGCCAGCCCTCGTCACGGGAGTCCTGGTTGTAGCGGTGCGCCAGGGCCAGCGCGGCGGGCCCCAGGAAGTTCGGGTCGCGAGCCACGACGGGGCAGGCCGAGTAACACAGCATGCAGTTGATGCACATGCTGAATTGCTTGTATCGATCCACCTGCTCGGGGGTCTGCAGGTGCTCGCCACTCTCGATCGGCGGCTCGTGGTCTCTGATGATCCAGGGCTTGACCTCGGTCAGCTTCTTCATGAAGCCGGTCATGTCAACGACCAGGTCACGAACGACGGGGAAGTTCTCGAGGGGCTCGATCACGACCGGCTTCGGATAGAACTCGCGGAGGAAGGTCGAACAGGTGAGCCGGGGGTGATAGTTCACCATCATCCCGCAGGATCCACATACCCCCATCCGACAGGACCAACGGTAGGCGACGCTGCCGTCGATCTCGTCCTTGATGTGGTTGAGGGCGTCGAGGATCACCATGTCCTCGCGGTACGGCACGTCGTATTCGTCGAAGTAGGGCTTCGACTGATGTTCCGGTCGGTACCTGGCCACCTTCAGCGCGATCGTCTCGTTGGGCATCATCGAGGCTCCTCTGAGGTCAGTACTTCCGTTCCGCGGCCGGCCAGCGGGTGATGGTCACATCGTCGTACTCGACTCGCGGCCCTTCGGTTGTATCGAAAGCCAGGCTGTGCTTCAAGAACCGTTCGTCGTCGCGTTCGGGGTGGTCGCGGCGGGTGTGTGAACCTCGCGACTCCTCGCGCTGGAACGCCGATTCCACCACCGTCTGCGCCACGTCCAGCATGTTGTCCAGCTCGAGGGCCGTGACCAGCTCGGTGTTGAACGCCCGGTCGCGATCGTCGATGGCCAGGTCCCGGTATCGATCCCGGAGGGCGGTGACCTCCTCGACGCCCCGCTTCAGGAGCTCTTCGGTTCGGAACACGCCCGCCCCCCGCTCCATGGCGTGCTGGAGATCTCGCCGGATGGAGGCGACCCGTTCCTTGCCGTCGCTCTTGTCGAAGTACGTCTCGCTCAGGCGGTCCTGTTCCGCTTCGGCGAGCGTGGCCAGGGGGTTCGTCGAAGGTGCGACGGCCTCGATGGCGTCCTCGGCCGCCCGCTTCCCCACCCGCGCCCCAAAGACGAGGCATTCGGTGAGGGAGTTCGATCCAAGGCGATTGGCTCCGTTGATGCTGACGCAGGCGGCCTCGCCGGCCGCGTACAGCCCGGGGAGCTGCGTGCGACCCACGATGTCGGTGTCGATCCCACCCATCATGTAATGCACCACCGGCCGGACCGGGATCGGCTCCTTGACGGGATCGATCCCCACGAACTTCTCCACGAGCTCCCGGACGAACGGCAGTTTCTCGTCGATCACCTTCTCGCCGAGGTGGCGCACGTCGAGATGGACGTACTCCCCGTACGGGCCCTGATACCCGTGGCCCTTCTCGAACTCCTCGATGATTGCCCGGGACAGGATGTCACGGGGTCCGAGCTCCATCTTCGATGGGATGTAATCCTCGAGGAACCGTCTGCCCTCGTTGTTGGTCAGGTATCCTCCCTCGCCCCGCGAGGCCTCGGTCATGAGGATCCCCGTTCCCGGCAGGCCGGTCGGATGGTACTGGACGAACTCCATGTCCTTGAGCGGGACGCCGGCGCGGTACGCGAGGGCCATCCCGTCCCCGGTGTTGATCGCGGCATTGGTGGTGAAGGCGAACATCCTCCCCAGCCCGCCGGTCGCCAGGATGACCGCTTTCGCCACGATGCACCTCACCTCGGAGTCCCGGAGGTCGATGGCGGCAACGCCGGCGCATCGCCCGTCTTCCACGAGGAGCTTCGTGACGAAGAACTCGTCGTGGCGAACGATGCTCGGGTACTTGAGCGATGTCTGGAACAGGGTGTGGAGGAGGTGGAAACCGGTCTTGTCGGCGGCGAAAGCGGTCCGGTTCACGCTCATCCCGCCGAACGCCCGCACGGCGACCCCCCCGTTCGGTTCCCGGCTCCACGGGCAGCCCCACCGCTCGAGCTGGATGATCTCTCGAGGCGCCTCGGCCACGAATGCCTCGACAGCGTCCTGATCGGCCAGGTAGTCGCTTCCCCGGATCGTGTCGAAGGCGTGGAGGTCCGGGCTGTCGTCGGGTCCGAGCGCGGCCCCGGCCCCTCCTTCGGCCGAGACCGTGTGGCTCCTCATCGGGTAGACCTTCGAGACGAGGGCGACGGACAGGGAATCCGAGATCTCGGCGGCGGCGATGGCCGCCCGAAGGCCGGCCGCCCCGCCACCCACGATGACGATGTCGTGCGCGATCGTTTCCACAGTTCTCTCCGAACGTACCGGGCCTTTCTACAGGGTGAGCCCCGGGGTCGCCAAGCGAGACCCTACAGCCGGTCGAACATGATGGCCCGCTTGACCTCCTGGATGGCCTTCGTGACCTTGATCCCTCGTGGACATGCCTCGGTGCAGTTGAATGTGGTCCGGCACCGGAAGACTCCCGTTCGTTCGGCCAGGATGTCGAGCCGGTCCTCCGCCGCCTGATCCCGCGAGTCGAAGATGAACCGGTGGGCGTTGACGATGGCGGCCGGGCCGATGTACTCCTCGTCGCCCCAGAAGATCGGGCACGAGGTGGTGCAGGCGGCGCACAGGATGCACTTCGTCGTGTCGTCGTAGGCCTCCCGGTCTTCGGGCGACTGGCGGCGCTCTCGGTCCGGGGGTTCGTCGTCGTTGACCAGGAACGGCAGGACGCGCTTGTAGCCTTCGAAGAACGGCTCCATGTCAACGATGAGGTCCTTGAGGACGGGGAGCCCCCGGATGGGTTCCACGGTCACCTTGGGGGCGACGTCCTTCACCAGCACCATGCAGGCCAGCGCGTTCCTGCCGTTGACCATGATGGCGTCGGACCCGCAGATGCCGTGGGCGCAGGCCCTCCGCAGGGCCAGCGTTCCGTCCCGATACCACTTCACCAGGTGCAGCGCATCGAGAAGGCGGTCTCTCGGGTGCACGTCGATAGTGAACTCGTCCCACCATGGGTCGGCCCGGACCTCCGGATTGAATCGCTTGATCCGAAGGGTCAGGGGAACGGGGGCTAGGATCCCTGGACGTTCCCCAGCGTCTTCCGGCCGACGAGCCATCAGTACTTACGCTCCATGGGCGTGTAGGGACCCAGCTTCACGTCCTTGTACTCGAGGCGAATGCCTCCGTCCGGCTCCCGGTACGCAAGGGAGTGCTTCAGCCAATGGTCATCGTCGCGGAGCGGGTGGTCCTCCCGGTAGTGAGCCCCGCGGCTCTCGTCCCTGGCCAGGGCCGCCGCCACGAGCGTGTCGGCGCAGTCGAGGAGGAATCCCAGCTCGACGGCTTCCGTGAGCTCGGTGTTGTAGACCCGGCCCTTGTCCATGACCACCACGCGCCCATAGCGTTCGCGGAGGTTCGCGAGGACATCCACCATCTTGCGGAGGCCGTCGTCTCGCCGAACCACACCCGCCAGGTCGAACATCTGCTCCTGGAGCTCGGCCCGGATGTCGGCGACGGAATCCCCACCCGAGCCCGATAGGAGATCCTGCAGCATCGTCGCGGTCGGGTGGTCTGGATCGTCGGGGATCGACGGATGCTCCGCGGTGGAGGCGTACTCGGCCATGTGGGCGCCGCCCCGGCGCCCGAAGACCACGATGTCCAGCAGCGAGTTCGTTCCCAGCCGGTTCGCCCCGTGGACCGAGACGCACGCGCACTCGCCGGCCGCATAGAGCCCCGGGACCGGCGTCTCATCCGGGCCCACCACGACCTGGCCCTCGATGTCGGTGGGGATCCCACCCATGCCGTAGTGGGCGGTCGGCTGGACGGGCACGGGTTCGGTGAGCGGCTCGACGCCCAGGTAGAGGCGGGCGAACTCGGTGACGTCGGGGAGCTTCTCTTCGATGACCTCGGGGTCGAGGCCCCGCACGTCGAGGTACACGTAGTCCTTCCCGTCGATGCCCCGGCCCTCCTTGATCTCCTGGTAGATCGCCCGGCTGATGAGGTCGCGGGGGGCCAGATCCTTCACCGTTGGCGCGTAGCGCTCCATGAAGCGCTCGCCCTCGTCGTTGATGATGATTCCGCCCTCTCCCCGGACCGCCTCCGAGAGGAGGATCCCCATGCGATACATCCCCGTGGGATGGAATTGGAACATCTCCATGTCCTCGAGGGGCAGACCCCGGCGGTACACCACGGCGAGCCCGTCACCGGTGAGCGTGTGGGCGTTGGATGTCACCTTGAAGATCCGGCCGTAGCCTCCCGTGGCGAACAGCACGGCCTTGGCCAGGAAGACGTGCAGCTCCCCGCTGGCTAGCTCGTAAGCCACGACGCCCCCGCACCGCCCGCCCTCCGAGAGGATCAGGTCCAGCACGTAGAACTCGTTGAAGAATCGGACGTTCTGCCGGATGCACTGCTGATAGAGCGTTTGCAGGATCATGTGGCCCGTACGATCGGCGGCGTAGCAGGCCCGTTTGACCGGTCCCTCGCCATGGTTCCTGGTGTGGCCGCCGAAGCGCCGCTGGTCGATCTTGCCCGCTGGTGTCCGATCGAACGGGAAGCCCCAGTGCTCGAGCTCGATGACCGCGTCGATCGCTTCGTTCGCCATGACGACGGCGGCCGGCTGGTCGACCAGGTAGTCACCCCCCTTGACGGTATCGAAGGCGTGCCACTCGGGGGAGTCCTCCTCGACGTTCCCCAGCGCCGCGCACATGCCACCCTGCGCCGTTCCGGTGTGGGACCGGGTGGGGTAGAGCTTCGAGATCACGCACGTCTTGACGCTCTTCGAGGCCTCCAGGGCCGCTCGGAGGCCCGCCCCCCCGGCTCCCACGATGACGGCGTCGTAGGTGTGCGTGGTCGTCATCGCACGCCCTCGGGGCCGATGCCGTCGGGAGTCATGGCGTTCAGACGCCCGTCCCCGGCCACTTCGACGGATCGAACGTGAACACGATGATCGAGCCCAGGGCGAACAGCACCACGCCGGTCACGTTGAAGACCCAGTTCACCGCGATGCGGAACCCGGGGCGGCGGATGTAGTCCAGGCTGATCACCCGAAGCCCGTTCACGCCGTGGAGCAACGCCAGCGACAGCAGCAGCCAGTCCCACGTTCGCCAGAAGGGACTTTGCCACCGGAGCGCCACGAAGGCGAAGTTCACCCGGTCCACGCCGTCCCCGAGCACGTGCATGATCAGGACGTGGCCCACCGCCAGGACGAGCAGGACGATCCCCGACACCCGCATGAACACCCACCACCAGAACTCGCCGCCCTGTCCTGGTCGGCTTCGTCCGACCCGAACGGGGCGGCCCGCCCTCCTCCTGCCGTCGCGATGGGTCGCGCGGGCGGGGCGTTCCGCGTCGACCGCCATCAGAAGGGCCACCACGACGGGAACGTGAAGAAGTACTTCTCCACGATGGGCGTCACGATGATCGCCGAGATGGGGATCATGCTGAGGAGGAAGATCCCCACGGTGGCATAGATGAGCTGCCGGTTGTAGTCGTTCGTCTTCGGCCAGAAGTCGATGACCATGATTCGGATCCCGTTCAATGCGTGGTAGATGACCGCGGCCACCAGGCCCAGCTCCAACAGCCGGATGAACGGGTTGCGGTACACGGAGACAACGCGGTTGTATGCCTCAGGACCCCAACCGACCAGGGCCGTGTCGACCACGTGGGCGAACAGGAAGAGGATGATCGCCACACCCGTGACCCTGTGCGCGATCCAGGACCACTGACCCTCGCGGCCCTTGTAGAGGCTTCCGAAATCGGCGGTGCGGCTCCGGGCCGCTCGTCGCATTGCCACGTGCACCTCAGATTATCTCGCCTGGACCGGCGCTGACCTCGGCACGAGCGGCCGGAGTCTATCAGAGGGTCGTCCGGCGGCGGTCACACCCCCCGGTCCAACGGGCCGGCTGACAAGTTGGACTACCGCTTCCTGGCCACGTTGATCGCCGAGCGGCCGGCCGACGCCCTTGCCACGGTCGAGGCGCTCTCCCACTGAATCGCTCAGTCGTTGCGGCGGGCCACCATGACGCCGTCGCGGATGGGGAGGATCGTGGCCAGGTACTCGGGGTCGGAGGCCACGGCCGCGTTCATCTCCTTGATGGCTTCCGTCCACTCCGGGCGGGGATCCTCAACGTCCGGGAGGCCCAGGATCCGCCCCGACCACAGCGTGTTGTCGCAGATGAAGAGGCCGCCGGGACGGATCCGGTCACGGGCTGCGCGCCAGGCGTCCGGATACCCATGCTTGTCGATGTCGCAGTAGACGATGTCGAAGTCGCCCGGCTCGTTCTGCAGCGACTCGACGGCGTCGCCGACGTGGAACGTGAGCGCCTCGTCAAGCCCGGCCCGACTCAAGTAGTCCCATGCCTTCCGCTCGTTTTCCGCGTCTCCGTCCGTGAGGTGGAGCTCGCCCTTCGGGCCGACGGCCCGGGCGAACCAGTAGCCCGAATAGCCGAAACCGGAACCGAGCTCGAAGACCCTTTCGGCGCCGATGCTGCGGGCCAAGAGT
>JBKPGU010000176.1:0-3929 GCA_046729535.1 Actinomycetota bacterium | reverse complement strand
CGGGCCGAGGAGCGGGCGGCGGCCTACCTCACCGACTACTACGGAGAGTGGGGGCAGGGCATGGCCTCGATGATCCCGAAGTCCCCCGACGCTCTCCAGGAGACGATCCGTGCCTTCGAGGCGATCGGGGCGGACGAGCTGATCTTCGATCCGACCATCGGCGAGCTGGAACAGGTGGAGCTGCTGGCGAAGGCGGTGTTATAGGCCCGGGCTACGGCCGATGCGACCCGTGCTCGTCCTGGTTCTGGGTCTCCTCGACGTGGATGCCGCATTCGGTCTTCAGCAGGCCCGACCACCGACCGGCCCGTTCGTCCTCGCCGGGGAGCACGATCCGCGTGCACGGTGCGCAACCGATGGAGGCGTACCCCAGGTCGTACAGCGGATTGTGAGGGATGCCGTTCGTCTTGAGGTAGGCCCATGCGTCGCGTCGGGTCCAGTTCGCGATGGGGTTCACTTTCAGCACCCGGTGCCCGGAATCCAGCTCCGTCCACGACAGGATGGGCGTGTTGGCCCGCGTCCAGGCGGAGTCCCGTCGCATGCCGGTGATCCATCCGTCGAGGTCCTCCAGCGCCCGGTCGAACGGGATCACCTTGTTCAGCTCGCAGCACAGTTTGGGGTCGCGTTCGTACAGGCGGGGGCCGAACTCTGCCGCCTGGCCCTCGACCGTGTGGTCCCCGGTCAGATCGATGACGTTCAGCCCGAGCATCTCGGTCAGCCGCTCCTTGAAGGCAAGCGTCTCCGCGAAGTGGAACCCGGTCTCGAGGAACAACACGGGGATGTCCGGCCGGATCCCCGCGGCCATGTGGATGATCGCCGTGCCTTCGGCCTGGAAGGCCGAGGCGATGGCGATGCGAGCCAACCCCGAATCGCGGATCGCCCACTCGACGATCTCCAACGGTTCGGAGTGCTCGAATCTGGCGTTCAGATCCTGGATCTGCTCCTCGGCCAAAAGCGTTTCCAAGGAAGCGCTCCTTGGTCTGGTGTGGGGATGACGGAGAAGTATACCCGCGACCATTGCAAGCGAACATAGCCTGACCGGCCGCTATGCTACGGAGCGCCCGGGGTCTGTCCCGGGCTCAGGAACCCGCGACAGGAGACGCCATGAGCGTCAACGAGACCATCCCTCCGCATGGCGGAAAGCTGGTGGATCTGCTGCTCTCCGACGAAGAGTCGGCCGCTGCGGCCGAGCAGGCCGAGCACGTCCCGAAGGTCTCCATCGGCCGGCGCGAGCTGTCCGACCTCGAACTGATGGCGGTCGGCGCGCTGTCTCCCCTCACGGGCTTCATGGCCGAACGGGACTATCGAGCCGTGCTCGAGGACATGCATCTCTCAAACGGGCTGGCGTGGACCATCCCGGTGACGTTCTCTGTGGACGAGGCGGAGGCGAAGCGGATCGGCGGCGCTTCGCGCATCGCGCTCGTGACCGGTCACGCCGCCGCGGCATTGATGGACGTGGAGTCCGTGTATCGAAGGAACCGGGAGCACGAGGCCATCTCCGTGTTCCGAACCGACGACCTGGCCCACCCGGGCGTGAAGGCGCTCCACGGGGCCGGGGAGTACCTCGTGGCCGGCTCGGTCCACGTGCTCCGGCTCCCCAGGCACACGACCTTCCAGAGCTACCGGCTCACGCCGGCTGAGACCAGGGCCGCGTTCGGCGATCACGGTTGGCGGACCGTTGTCGGGTTCCAGACGAGGAACCCCGTGCACCGTGCCCACGAGTACCTCCAGAAGTGCGCCATGGAGATCGTGGACGGGTTGTTGTTGCACCCGCTGGTGGGGGAGACGAAGGAGGACGACGTCCCGGCCGACGTTCGGATGCGCTGCTACGAGGTCCTGTTCGAGAATTACTACCCGGCCGGCCGGGCCATGATGAGCGTATTCCCGGCCGCCATGCGATATGCCGGGCCGAAGGAGGCCATCTGGCACGCCATCGCCAGGAAGAACTACGGCTGCACGCACTTCATCGTGGGGCGCGACCACGCTGGCGTGGGGAACTACTACGGGACCTACGACGCACAAAGGATCTTCGACCAGTTCGAGCCGGGCGAGCTCGGCATCACGCCGCTGTACTTCGAACATTCGTTCTTCTGCAAGAAGTGCGACCAGATGGCCTCCCCGAAGACCTGTCCGCACGATGAGGGCTCGCGGGTGGTGCTCTCGGGGACAAGGGTTCGGGAGATGCTTCGCTCCGGACGGAAGCCGCCGAAGGAGTTCTCCCGGCCCGAGGTGGCTGAGATCCTGATCGAAGCCATGGCCGAGCGGACGAGGTAGGCCGCTTCCCTTGCCAGCGACAGGGCTCATGCCCCAGGATTCACGTCGATGCCGGTAAGGAACCCTGTGTCGCGTGTGCTTCTCTTGGTGCTGGCCGCGAGCCTCCTGTTGCTGTCGGCTTCGCCGGCTCTGGGCGTTGTCCTGCCCCGCCCAACGCCGGCCAAGCGACTCACCATCACCGGAGGGACGATCGGCAAGGTCGGCCGGCATCACAAGGTCCGCCTGGTCATGACCGCAGCCGACCCAAAGGGATTCGTCGACCTCAAGTCCATGAGCGCCGCACTCGTCCTGCGCGGACAGATCCTCCAGCAGATCGACTACGACATCGGCGACGGCACCATCGCCATCACGGGCCGGGAACCGATCGTGGTCGGGCAACGGGCGGCGCCACTGGGAAGCTTCTTCCAGATCTTCCCTCACCACGCCCGCTACATCCGATCCACGTTCAGCGTGAACTTCACGATCTGGACGTACTTCCTGGAGGCGGTCTCCAAGGATGCCCGGTGGCGGTTCACGGCGAACAGCCGGTCGAGTTCTGCCGCGGCCATCTCGTACAAGGTCAAGCTTGCCCCGGCGTTCCTGACCTGGCCGACGTACATCATCACCGTGGTCTTGGCGTTGTTCCTCGGAGGCTACCTGGGAACCGGCCGCACCCGCCGCAAGTACCGAGAGGCCGAACCCTCGATCTGGGACATCGTTGAGCGCAGGATGAAGGAACAGAAATCCCGGCCGCCGGTCATGGCGGCCACCCGAGGCGACGGGGGGTTGCAGTGAGCACCTCGGTGGCCCGCGGCGGCGTGTGGGGCGTGGTCGAGGAGAAGCTGGGGGGCCCGGCTCCAGAGGATCGCGGCATCTGGGACCGACTCGAGACGCTGGTCGACCAAGGCGAGTACCGACCAAAGATCGCCGACGACCTCGAGGTCAAGAAGTTCGACCGCAGGTCCGGCGAGCCCTATTACATGGTGGCGAACCCTCGTGACCTCGTCCACTACCGGCTGGAGGCTGCGGACTACGAGCTTCTCGGATACATGGACGGGACTCGCACCGTGAAGGAGATCGTGGTCGACCGCCTGCGAGAGGGCGGCGAGATCGACGTCGGCGGCGTGGCCGACCTCGTCTACACCCTGTACATCGAGAACTTCCTGGAGGATCGGTACGTCGACATCGACGCCCTGGTGAAGCAGGCCGTGGACCCGAAGCTCAGACGCCACCGCCTCCGCAGGTTCGCCAGCACGTTGACCGTCGAGTGGAAGGGCGCGCAGCGGCCGGTCCAGTGGCTCCACGACCATGGACTGAAATGGGCGTTGACCACGCCGTTCGTGGTGCTCTCCGCGTTCCTGGCCCTGGCCGGCATGGTCGCTTTCGCCGCGAACGTCGAGTCGAAGCGGTTCACCCTCACGGGCGGATCGCTCGCCATCGGCTTCCTGATCCTGCTGATCATCGACTACTTCATGGTGATGGTGCACGAATTGGGCCACGCCCTGGTTCTGGTCCACAACGGCCGCAAGCTCAAGGGGGCGGGATTCACGATCTATTTCGGCGTGCCCGCGTTCTATGTCGACTCCTCCGACGGGCTGATGATGGAGCGGCGGCCCCGCATCCTTCAAGCCTTCGCCGGCCCGTACGCGCAGAGCCTCGGAGCCGGCGCGGCCGCCATC
>JBKPGU010000175.1:0-12123 GCA_046729535.1 Actinomycetota bacterium | reverse complement strand
GCTACACCATGACCCTTCCCATCGAGGACAAGTTCCTGATCAGCCGCGAGGAGCTCATCGACGAGCTGGCCATGCTTCTGGGCGGCCGTGTCGCCGAGGAGCTCCAGTTCGGCGACATGACCACCGGCGCGCAGAACGACCTGGACCAGGCGACGAAGATCGCTCGGCAGATGGTCACGGAGTACGGGATGTCGGACCGGCTGGGTCCCTTGACCCTCGGCCAGAAGCAGGATCAGGTCTTCCTCGGCCGGGACTTCGCCTCCCATCCCGACTACTCGGACCAGGTCGCGTTCGAGATCGACTCCGAGATCCGCCAGCTCATCGACCGGGCGCACGACGAGGCCCTGGAGATCCTCACAGATCAGCGCGAGAAGCTCGACGTCGTCGCCGCCACGCTGATCGAGAAGGAGACAATCGAGAAGGAGGAGCTGGTCAACCTCCTTGAGGGCGTGATGAAGCGGCCGCAGCGCGAGAGCCAGCTGCGCGGCGCGGCGGGGATCGCGGTTGCCCGCCGGACCATGCCACCGCAGGGCGGCAGGCCCGAAGCCATCTCCTGACGCTTCCGTCGTCACTGGCGCCGTCGACTCTCGCCGTTCCGTAAGCTTTCGCCCATGGACCGGTGGGCGACGTTCGATTGCTACGGCACGCTGGTCGATTGGGAACGCGGGATGCGCGAGACCTTCGCCCGTCTGTGGCCGGAAGCCGACCCCGATCTCCTGGCTCGGTATCAGGAGATCGAGCCGAAGGTGCAGGAAGGGTCAAAAGTGCCGTACCGGGAGGTCATGGCCGTCGCGTTGGAGAAGGTCGCCGGGGCGGAGAGACTCGAACTTCGACCTCTCGATCGCGAGGCTCTGACCGACTCGCTGCCGACGTGGCCGCCGTTCCCGGAGGTCGGCGCGGCGTTGGAGGAACTGGTCCGGCGGGGCTGGGGCATCGGCATCCTGTCGAACACCGACCCGGACCTCCTGGCGGCCTCGCTGCTGCTGATCGGGATCGAGCCCGACATGGTCATCACGGCCGCCGAGGCCGGTTCGTACAAGCCCGCCCCCGGCCACTGGGAGGCCTTCCGCCAGCGATCTGGGGCCGACCCCGACAGGCACGTGCACGTGGCGGCCAGCTTGTTCCACGACATCATCCCCTGCTTGGAGCTGCGGATCCCGGCGGTGTGGATCAACCGGAAGGGTGAGATCAGCGACTATCCGCGGGCGGCCGAGCTCTCGGACCTCACCGACCTCCCCGACACGTTGGACACGCTGGTCCCCCATGCCTGACTTCGATCGGGACAAGATCGTCCAGGCCGTTCGCCTTATCCTCGAGGGGATCGGGGACGACCCGGACCGCGCGGGCATCGCCGAGACTCCGCAGCGCGTGGCCGACATGTACGCGGAGATCTTCGCCGGGATCGGAAAGGATCCGGTGGGGCTGCTCACGGTCGTGGCCGGTGCGGGCCACGACGAGATGATCATGGTCCACGACATCCCCCTGTATGGGGTGTGCGAACACCACGTGATCCCGTTCGTCGGCAAGGCTCACGTCGCCTATGTCCCGAACCGCGACGGCCGGATCACCGGCCTGTCGAAGATCGCTCGCCTGGTCGACCTCCTGTCGAAGCGCCTCCAGGTCCAGGAGCGGTTGACCACGGAGATCGCAGACGCCATCGACGAGGCCATCCAGCCTCGAGGGGTGTTCGTGATGATCGAAGCCGAACACCTGTGCATGACCATGCGGGGGGTGAAGAAGCCGGGTTCGATCACCACCACGTCAGCGGTGCGCGGGGTGTTCAGATTCGACGCCCGAACCCGCAGCGAAGCATTGGAGCTCCTCCGCCGCGGCCACCTTTAGACCGGAGGCCCACCCCACGCAGTCGGGGGCCACGGCCGGAATCGCTACCATGCTTCTGTGGCCGCCAACCCGCTGGTGTGGCGTTTGCGCGATCGGACCATCGACTGTTCGGCGCGGACGCTGGTCATGGGGATCCTCAACGTGACGCCGGATTCGTTCTCGGACGGTGGCCGGCACTTCGACTCAGAGGTCGCCGTCGCCGCTGGCATCCAGATGGTGGCCGACGGAGCGGACCTCTTGGACGTCGGAGGAGAGTCGACTCGACCGGGATCGGAGGCAGTCCCGGCACGCCAGGAGGTCGATCGGGTCATTCCGGTCATCAAGCGGCTGGCGGCCGAAGTCGAAGCGCCCATCTCCATCGACACCCGCAAGCATGACGTGGCGGAGGCGGCATTGGATGCGGGTGCCAGCATCGTGAACGACGTGTCGGCCGGCGAGCACGACCCTCGCATGTTCGAGGTCGTGCGAGGTTTCGGCGCCGGGATGGTGCTGATGCACATGCGGGGAGAGCCCAACACGATGACCCTGCTCACCGCCTACGACGACGTGGTGGGTGAGGTGAAGGACTACCTGGGCTGGCGAGTGGATGTGGCGGCGGACGCCGGCATCGGTTGGGAGGCCCTCGCTGTCGACCCCGGCCTCGGTTTCGCGAAGACGACGCCGCAGAGCCTCCTGCTGATGAAGGAGACGTCCGAGTTCCTCGACCTGGGACGGCCGGTCCTGGTGGGCCCGTCCCGGAAGTCGTTCATCGGGCACGTCCTCGGCACGGAGGTGACCGAGCGCGTCGAGGGAACGGCGGGAGCGGTTGCCTACATGGCCGCCCGCGGGGCGCACATCCTTCGGGTCCACGACGTCAAGGAGATGGTCCGGGTCGTTCGGGTGGTCGACGCGATCCGAGCCGCTAACCTGACGGCGGCCCGGACCGAACCCGAGCCCTCGTGACCCTCCAGCTCGAACGGCACACGGCAAGCGTCTCCGGTGGGGAGATCTCCTACGCGGACCTCGGAGAGGGACCACCCGTCTTGCTCCTTCACGGCTTCCCGACGAACGCCGACCTGTGGCGGCGGGAGGCATGGCTGCTGGCCCAGCGGATGCGAGCCGTCGTCCCCGACCTCCTGGGATACGGGATGAGCGAAAAGCCCTCCGGCACAGACCTTTCCGAGGCCGCCCAGGGCGGCTACATGAAGGAGCTGCTCCTCTCTCTGAAGATCGAGGAGCTGGCCATCGTGGGACACGACATCGGTGGGGGCGTGGCGCAGATGCTGACCCTCGACGGCGGGCTGAACGTCCGAACCCTCGTGCTGCTGGACTCGGTCTGCTTCGACGCGTGGCCGATCGAGGGCGTGAAGATGCTGCAGGACGTCGCGCCCGAGCAACAGTCGGCGGAATTCGTGGAGGAACTCGTCGGGCTCACGTTCGACCTGGGCGTGAACCACAAGGAGCGGTTGGAGCCGGAGGCGATCGAGGCGTACCTCGCTCCCTGGCGAACGGACCCTGCGGCGTTCTTCCGTGCGGCCCGAGCCATCACCGGCCGGGGCCTGGCCGGCCGGGACGAAGAGCTGGCCGCGCTGGAGATGCCGACCATGGTGATCTGGGGTGAGGACGACCCGTTCCTCGGCTCGGAGCTGGCCGAGCGGCTGGGGGAGGCGATCCCCGGCTCGACCGTGGCCCTCCTTCCCGGCTGCTCCCACTTCGTGACCGAGGACGCCCCCCAGACGGTGGGTCCGCTGATGTTCGAATACCTACGTTCGCGGTACGTGGGAGATGCTCATGACCATGGCCACCGCGGCGGGAGCGACCCGGTCGAGGTGTCCCTGGAGCGCCCGCCGAACCCCATGGAGTTCGGCGCAGACGAGGAAGAGGACGGCTGAACGCGTGGCGAAACTGGACCTGTCCCTGACGCCGGTCGAGCTCGAGGCCTACTTGAGGACGCAGCGCACCATCCGCCTGGCCACTTGTGGACCCGACGCGCCGCAGGTGGTGCCGCTGTGGTTCGTGTGGCTCGCCGGAACCGTCTTCATGAACTCGACGCTCGGTAACGTCACCATCAGGAACCTGCAGCGGGATCCGCGCGCCACGGGGACCATCGACGACGGCCAGTTCTACGACGAGCTGCGAGGCGTGCTGGTCCAGGGCAGGGTGGAGTGGGCCGACGGCGATCCCCGCCTCGACGAGGCGAAGGACGCGTGGTCGGAGAAATACATGGGGGGCAATCCCGTGCCCTACGACAGGTGGAAGGATCGCGTGTGGTTCCGGCTCATGCCCGATCGCATCACGTCGTGGGACTTCCGGAAGATCCCCGAGGCCAAGGCCAGGGCGAAGGCCGAGCGAGAGCGCCGATGACGGCAAGCAGGATCACCGTCGCCGGGATCGAAACGGAAGGCCGCCACGGGGCGAGCCCGGGCGAGCGGCAGGAGGCCCAGCCGTTCGTGGTGGACCTCGACGTGCTCGTGGACGTCGACGGGGACCAGCTCGATGTGACGGCGGACTACCGGACCCTGGCCGATCTGGCCCGCTCGACGGTTGCCTCGACCTCCTTCGAGCTCCTGGAGTCGGTGGCGGCGGCTGTGGCCCAAGCCATCTTCGGCCTGAGCGCGGTCCTGGAGGTCACCGCCACCGTCCACAAGCCGCGGGCGGCGGAGTCGATGGGGGTCGAGGACGTCGCCGTCGAGGTGACGCTCGAGGTCGGGTGACCGGGCTACCCGAGGTTCAGGCCTTCCTCGGTCTGGGGTCGAACCTCGGCGACCGGCTCGCCAATCTCCAACGCGCGGTCAACCTGTTGGGGCGGCAGGGACTGGCCATCGTCAAGTCCTCGCGTGTGTACCAGACCGATCCGGTGGGCGGCCCTCCCCAAGCGAACTATCTCAATGCCGTGGTGGAAGCTCGAACCACGCAGGCGCCGCGAGCCCTCCTCGACGCCTGCCTCTCGGTGGAGCGGGAGATGGGGCGGAAGCGGAAGGAGCGCTGGGGCCCAAGGATCATCGACGTCGACGTGCTGACCTATGGCCGCCAACAGGTGAACGAGACGGAGTTGCAGATCCCTCATCCCCGGATGCACGAACGGGGATTCGTGCTGGTCCCGCTGCTGGAGCTGGACGACGACCCTCTGCTCCCTGCCGACCACTCCCTCGCCGGCCTTCGCCTGGAGGGCGGCTTGATGGAGGGCGTGGCTCTGTTCGGACCTCCGCTCCGGCTCCCCTGACGGGGACCGCGGCCGCGGCCGCCGATATACTCGGCCCCGTCCGGTAGCCGTCAACTGAGGACCCGGAACGATCGACACGACACCGCAACGGACGACCCGTCCGACCACCATCGCCGTCGTCGGGGCGGGCAGGGTCGCCACGGCCCTCGCCGTGCTCCTTCAACACGCCGGTCATGCCATCGTGGCCGCCGCGGGGCGAGAAGGGTCCCGCGAGCGCATCGAGGGCTACCTCCCCGGCGTCCCGGTCATCGCCCCGGCCGAGGCACCGGCCGTGATCAGGAACGCGGAGACCATCGTGATTGGGGTCAGCGACGACGCCATCGGTGCCGTGTGCGAGGACCTGTCGCGCGGTGGCGCGTTCGGGGCGGAGCAGTTCGCGCTCCATCTTTCCGGATCGGTCGGGCTCGACGTCCTGTCGCCCGCCGAAGCCGCCGGTGCGGAGATCCTCTCCCTCCACCCGCTGCAGTCGTTCCCTACCGTGGCGAGAGGCCTCGAACGCTTCCCCGGAAGCGGCGCGGCCATCACCGCGCGGACCGAAACGGCGTTCGCGTTCGGCGGATCGCTGGCGCGAGATGCAGGTGGCATCCCCTTCCGCGTGGCCGAGGAGCTGAAGCCGCTCTACCACGCGGCTGCGGTGTTCTGCGCCAACTATCTGGTGACCGTGGAGGCGGTTGCGGAAGGCCTGTTCGTCAAGGCCGGCCTGAAGGACCCGCTCCCCTTGTTCGCCCCGCTGGCCCGGGCCGTCCTGGAGAACGCTCTGACCCAGGGTCCCGAGCTCGCCTTGACGGGGCCGGCCGTGCGGGGGGACGCCGGGACGATCACCAGGAACCTTGAGGCACTGGAAACGCAAGCGCCACAAGCACTTCCGGCCTACTTGGTGCTGGCGCGGCTGGCCGCCGGCATCGCCGCCGAGACGGGGAAGCTCACCGACGAGCAAAGGCGGCGCGTCGAGGAGGTCCTCGACCGGTGGAGCTGATCGCCTCGCCCGAAGCCTTCGGCGGGCTCTGCGAGGAGGCTCGGACGCGTGGCGGTGTGGTCGGGTTCGTCCCCACCATGGGCGCGCTGCACCGGGGGCACGCGAGCCTCCTCCGCCGGGCGAAGGACGAGTGCGCGTTCGTGGCGTTGTCGATCTTCGTGAACCCGCTCCAGTTCGGTCCGGCCGAAGACCTGGCCGCCTATCCCCGCTCGCCCGAGGAGGATCGAGCCCTGGCGGACGAACTCGGCGTCGATGTGGTGTTCGCCCCTGGAGACTCCGACATCTGCCCCCGCGGCGAGCCGGAGGTGACGGTGGATCCGGGGCCGTTGGGGGACCGGCTGGAGGGCGCGTCCAGACCGGGGCACTTCCGGGGCGTGCTGACCGTGGTGGCCAAGCTCTTCAACCTGGCCGGCGCGTGCCGCGCGTACTTCGGCGAGAAGGACGCCCAGCAGCTGGTCCTGGTGACCCGGATGGTCCGAGAGCTGAACGCCCCCGTGACGGTCGTCTCCTGCCCCACCGTGCGCGAGCCTGACGGCCTGGCCATCTCGTCCCGGAACGCCTACCTGTCCGAAGAGGAGCGGGTGGCGGCCCCCGTGCTGTTCGACGCGCTGACCGCCGCCGCCGCTCTGGTCCGAAGAGGGGAACGGCGGGGCGACGTCCTGCGGGCCGAGATGGCCAAGCGGATCGGGGGCGAACGCCTCGCCAGGATGGATTACGTCGCCGTGGTCGACGAGAGCACGTGGGAGGACGTGAAGGTGCTGAAGGGGCCGGCCCGAGCGCTGGTGGCGGCGCGGCTGGGGAAGCCCAGGCTCATCGACAACGTCTCGTTGCCGTGGGAGACGGCGTCGAGCGTGCAGAATAGCGGCGCGTAGGAGGGGTAGGGAGGCATCCCATGCTGCTGGCCATCGACGTGGGGAACACCCAGACCGTCCTCGGGGTCTATCGGGGCGAGGAGCTGGTCTGGCACTGGCGGATGGCGACTCGCGGGGAGCGCACGGCCGACGAGCTGGCGCTTCTGTTCGGGGGGTTCCTCGAGCAGCAGGGCCTCTCCTTCTCGCAAGAGATCACCGGGGTGGTCCTGGCCAGCGTGGTCCCCGATCAGACCCTGGCCATCCGGGAGATGGTCGACCGCTACTTCGGGTTTCGGCCCGTCGTGGTCGAACCCGGTGTCAAGACCGGGATCTCCATCCAGACCGATAACCCGAAGGAGGTGGGGGCGGACCGCATCGTCAACGGCCTGGGAGCCTTCGCCAAGTATGGGGGTCCCTGCATCGTCGTCGATTTCGGCACTGCCACCACCTACGACTGCATCTCGGAGCAAGGCGAATACCTGGGAGGGGCCATCGCCCCCGGGATCCAGGTGTCGGCCGGGGCCCTCTTCGGCGCGACCGCCCGCCTGCCCCGGGTGGAGATCACCGTCCCCCGGTCGCCCATCGGGAAGAACACCGTGGACAGCATCCGTGCGGGCCTTCTGTTCGGCACGGCGGCCGAGGTGGACGGGATGGTGGAGCGGATGCAGAAGGAACTGGGGGGGCACGTCACGGTGGTCGCCACGGGCGGGTTCGCCGAGTTCATCGTCCCCCTCTCCCAAACGATCGAGCACCATGAGCCCTGGCTGACCCTGGAGGGGCTGCGCCTGATCTTCGAGAAGAACACCGCGCGCGATGAGTGAGGGGTCCGGCAAGCCGCCCCAGGGCGGATCCGGCGAGGTAGACGAGGAACAGGTACGAGGCCGGCTCGCCGAGACCATCGCGGCCAGGAGGCAGAAGCTCGAGCGGGTCAGGGCTCGGGGAGTGGAGCCCTTCGCCCTCCGCTTCGAACCGGACGCCTCGCTGGAGGCCATCCGAGAGAAGTACCGGGGGCTCGGCGAGGGCGAGGAAACCCCGGACGCCTACAGCGTCGCGGGACGGATCATGCTGCTTCGCCGTCAGGGCAAGCTCACGTTCGTCACCCTCCGGGATGCCACCGGGGACCTTCAGCTCTTCATCACTCTGCAGGACCTGGGCGACGGCTACCCGCTCATCGACGACCTCGACCTGGGGGACATCATCGGGGCGCACGGAAGGGTCATGACGACCAAGCGAGGAGAGCTTTCGCTCCGGGTCGACCGGCTCGAATTGCTGACGAAGGCGCTTCGGCCTCCGCCAGAGAAGTGGCACGGACTGCGCGACCCGGAGGTCCGGGTTCGCCGCCGTTACCTCGAGTTGGCCACCGGCCTCGAGGCCCGCCGCGTCGTCTCGGCCCGGGCCGACGTGCTCAAGGCCTTCCGGCGGGTCCTCGACGAGCGGGGGTACGTGGAGGTCGAGACGCCGGCCCTCCAGGCCACGCCCGGAGGTGCCCTGGCCAGGCCGTTCGTCACCCACCACCGGGCCCTGGACATCGATCTGTATCTGCGGATCGCGCCGGAGCTGTACCTGAAGCGGCTGTTGGTTGGAGGGCTCGAACGCGTCTACGAGATCGGTCGGAACTTCCGGAACGAGGGGATCGACCGCGATCACAATCCCGAGTTCACGATGCTCGAGTTCTATCAAGCCTATGGCGACTACGAGGACATGATGGAGCTGTCGGAGGCCTTGGTGAAAGAGGCATCTCTGGGCGTCCGCGGCACGCTTGCCTTCGACTACCAGGGGCGAGCGCTTGACCTGGCGATGCCGTGGCGCCGTGTCCCCCTGCTGGAGCTGGTGTCCGAGACGATTGGAGAGGAGATCACGCTCGAGCGGGCGGACCTGCCCCAGGTGGCTGTCCGGCACGACGTGAACGTGGAGCCGGCCTGGGGGCCGGGCAAGGTGATCCTGGAGCTGTACGAGAAGCTCGTGGAGAAGGGGGTGTGGGATCCCACCTTCGTCAAAGATTTCCCGCGCGAGGTCTCGCCGCTGGCCCGTCCTCACCGGACCCAGCCCGGTCTGACGGAGCAGTTCGACCTGATGATCTGCGGGATGGAGATCGGCCCCGCCTATTCGGAGCTGACCGACCCCGACGAGCAACGGGCCAGGTTCCTGGACCAGCAACGGTTGCGCCGGGGCGGGGACGAGGAAGCCCACCCGTTGGACGAGGACTTCCTCGAGGCTCTCGAGCACGGCATGCCACCCGCCGGTGGGATGGGGATCGGGGTGGACCGCGTGACGATGTTCCTTACCGACGCCGCTTCGATCCGAGACGTCATCCTCTTCCCCCACGTGCGACCGGAGTCAGGCAGGTCGTAAAGGCGATAAGGGTTCGAGCGGGTGGCCGGTAGGCTCGGACCACCGTGACTCGTCCTTCTCGGCTGTGCTGGCGCGTCTCCTGTTTTCTGGCCGTGGCCTGTTCGATCGTGGTGGCAGGAAGTTGCACCTCGAACGAACCCGCGTCTCAGCAGCCCCCTTCGGTCTCGGGGACCCCCGGTGCCACGCCGGGTCTGATCCCTTCTCCGAGCGTCGCTCCCGGTGCCTCACCCATCACGTTCGAGGTGGTCGCCGATCTGCGGCCCGGGTCTTCCTCGCGTCCGTACCTCGATGGGATGCAGCTCGCCGTCGACGAGATCGACGGCCTCGGCGGCGTCGGGGGGCGGCCGTTGGTCCTCTCCATCCGCGACCATGGGGGGGATCCGGACCTGGCCACGTCGCTGGTCGGGGACGCCTTGGACGAAGATGCTCCGGCAATCCTGTACGTTGGCACCGGACCCGCGCTCACCCCCCTTCGGCCTCGTTTCGAACGACTGGGGACCCCGGTGGTGCTCCTGAGCGGGGACCTCTACACGTCCCGAGGCCTGTTCCGACAGGTCTTCCAAACGACGATCCCGTGGAAGTGGCAGGCGAAGGTGGTCGGCCGGTACCTGGTGCTCGACCGGAAGGCCCGGCGGATCGGCTTCGTCGGGGAAGGGCCTGAGGCGCGAGCGGCGGCGGCCGCCATGCGGGGGGCACTCGAGTACTGGGGTGGCACCCTCTGGAAGGCCGTCCTCAACCCCGGCGAAGGATCCCTGGATGCCGTTCGCGGCGCCGATGCCGTCGTGGGCTTCGGCTCCCCAGAGGACTCGACGACCATCGTGTCGGCGCTCAAGCGCTTCGACCAACCGCCCCGGATCGTCGGTTCTGCCTCGTTCCTGGACGTCGACCTCGGCACGCTCGGCGCTCCGCCAGGAACCACGGCCTGCTACACGTACACGTGGGCGGGCTGGGCGAAGCCGATCGCCCGCGTGGGGAGGTTCACGTCGAACGTGCAGAGCGCCCTGGGCCGGCCGCCGATCGGGCTTGAGCAGGAGGGATACGACGCCGTCCGAACCCTGGCCCTCGCCCTCGCGCGGACGAACGGGAAGACCGGCCCCGCGCTGGTGGGCGCCCTCGAGAGCGTCCACGACAGGACCTTCTCGAGCTTCCCAGTCGACCTGGGGCCCGACGACCACACGTTCCTCCCCCGGGACGAGCTCGGCCTGTTCGCCGTGGCGGGGCCGAACGAACGGCTCGACCCGTGGCAACAGCCGGGGTCGTCCCCCTGGCGGGCCCTGATGCGGGCATTCACCTACGACGGAACGAAGACCGACATCCTGGACCGGGACAAGCGGGTGTTCTTCCCGTACTGGCGGAAGGACCGGCCCAGCCCGGAGTACTGGCGCTCGAGGTACGGGATCGCCAGCAGGCCGCGGGGCGATGCCCTTCACTGAACGAGCGGCTCGCGGAAGGCAGTTGTGGGCGGCGCGCTACCGCGAGTGCTCCTGTTCGGCGGCGTTGAGGAGCACACCGACGACCTCCAGCAGCGGAGTGCCCTTCGGTACCAGGCCCCACGCCCCCGCAGCGAGGGCGGCCTGTTCGATCTGCGGCCCGTCGAACGGGGACAGCATCACCACCTGCGAATTCGGATTGACCCTGCGGATCTGACGGGTGGCGTCCATGGCGTCCATGCCCGGCATCGACAGATCGAGCAGCACCACGTCCGGCTCCAGCGTACGCACGATCTTGCAGGCCTCGTCGCCGGAGCGCGCTTCGCCTGCCACCTCGACGTCGGGGATCAGGGCCAGAGCCTGGACCATGGACGACCGGAAGCCCTCGTGGTCGTCGACCACCAGGATCCGGACCGGCCGGGGCGGACCTTGTGACACTTCGCCGCTCAGGGCGGCCTGCGGATCTCCGAAAGCCGTCGTCGGTTCGGCGCGGCGGGCACAACCGCCGAGCTCGGGCTCGGCCTTCGCGTGGGTTCCGTTCACAGGGCGAAATATCGCCTCCGAAGGGCGATGTGCGAATGGTTCAACGGGACCATTTTGATAGTGAATTGGGACTAACGAGCCCCCGAGCGCCCCGTGCGGAGAGGGTCCCGGCAAGCATGCTTCGAAGCACGGGGGGCGAAGGGGATCCGGCGGGTCAGCGGGCCGAACTAATCCCCGGGAAGGTAGTGCCCGAATAACTTGTTGGTGAAGATGGAGGCGGCAACGATGTCTCCAGAAGCGGCGAGGTGTCCGTGAAGGAGAACGAAGCTCCCTACGGAGCAGCGTCATACCCTCCGGGTATAATCGCCGACGGAGGCGCTCGAAGGCGCGAAAGCGGCGCCGGGGCGCCTTTGTTGCCCCGAGGGGAGGACGTGGTCCGACGATCCCGGGGACCGAGTGAGGAAGCGGGCCGAGAGGCTCGGAGGGTACGACATGTTTGAACGATTGACGGACCGCGCTCGGCGGGTGGTCGTCCTGGCCCAAGAAGAAGCCCGGATGCTGAACCACAACTACATCGGCACCGAGCACATCCTGTTGGGCCTCATCCACGAGGGCGAGGGCGTCGCCGCGAAAGCGCTGGAGTCATTGGGGATCTCGCTCGAGGCAGTGCGCAACCAGGTTGAGGAGATCATCGGCCAGGGACAGGCTGCCCCGACGGGCCACATCCCGTTCACCCCACGAGCCAAGAAGGTGCTGGAGCTCTCGCTGCGCGAGGCGCTGCAGCTCGGCCACAACTACATCGGCACCGAGCACATCCTCCTCGGCCTGATCCGCGAGGGCGAGGGGGTGGCCGCGCAGGTGCTGGTCAAGCTCGGGGCCGACCTGTCCCGGGTCCGCCAGCAGGTCATCCAGCTGCTGTCCGGCTACGCCGGCGGCAAGGAGGGCCAGGGCGGCGGCGCCCCCGGCGAGGCCCAGCCGCAGGGCTCG
>JBKPGU010000174.1:0-5146 GCA_046729535.1 Actinomycetota bacterium | reverse complement strand
AACTCCTCGGGGAGCCCGCTCCGTTCGAACGACCGGGTGTAGAGGTCCGGCCCGATGAAGTCCATGGTAAGGACACAGACGAACGCCAGTGCCCCCAGGCAGAACGAGAGGGCGTGGGCCAGTCGATGGACGAACGGGTACGGAAGGGATGGGGGCCGGGGACGCGTCCCGGCGACCTCGGCGGCGGCATGCGCATCGGACCCGATCGATCGCTGGTCGGACATCACGTTGAGCGTACCCGCGACCTGCTGCGGTTGGCGAGATGAGATTCAGCCGGTCAGCTGGGCGGCCAGCGCGTCGGGCTCCGTCACCGGGAACCGGCACACGAAACGCCGGCACACGTAGGCCGTTGCTTTCCCGTCGACCTGCGGACGATCCTCCAGAAGGGCCACCGATCCCCTCGCGGACGCATCGTCCGGCGACGCTACCGCCAGCACCGCGTTCGGCAAGAAGCGCCGATGCATCTCGGCCACCAATCGCTTCGTTCCTCCGGTCCCGGGGTCGCCGACGATGGCGACCTCGTGGGACGGCCCCACATAGAGATCCAGCGCGGACAACGCGTGACCGAACCCGGTCGGCGACCGGGCCATCAGCTCTCTGACCAGACGCAGGGCGGAGACCCCGGCCCGCTCGTACTCGGCCTCGCCCGTGAGGAGGGCGAGCCGCTGGAGCGCATGCGCCGCGGCCGAGTTCCCGGACGGCACCGCGTTGTCGAAGAGCTCCTTCGGCCTGACCACCAGCTCCTCCGCGTCCGCTCCGGTTTGGAAGAATCCCCCGTTCGGTTCGTCCCGGAACAGGCGCAGCATGTCATCCGCCAGACGCCGGGCCTCCCGGAAGAACCGGACGTCGAACATGGTCTCGTAGAGTGCGAGGAGCCCCTCGGCCATCAGCGCGTGGTCGTCGAGGTAGGCTCTGCTACCGGTCCGTTCCTCGCGCCACGCCCGTATGAGCCGGCCGTCCTCTCGCCGCATCCTCGCGAGAACGAAGTCCGCCGCTGCCCCTGCGGCTTCGATGTAGCGCTGGTCTTCGAACGCCCTGCCCGCCTCGGCGAAGGCGGCGATGGCGAGGCCGTTCCACCCGGCGAGGACCTTGTCGTCCGTGGCGGGGGGCACGCGATCTGCACGTGCCCGGAGAAGCGTGTCGCGGACCTCGTCGGCGACTTCCGGAGGGTCGTCCTGCGGGAACCACAGGATGTTCGTGCCATCCCAGTTGCCTTCGGGGACGGCTCCGAGCGACCGGGCGCCATCCTCTCCGACCAGGCCCGCCAGCTCATCCCACGACCAGACGTAGAACTTGCCTTCCTCACCTTCCGAGTCGGCGTCCTGGGAGGAGAAGAACCCCCCATCCGGATGGCGGAGGTCTCTGAGCAGATAGTCGAGGGTGCCCTCGGCCACCCGGCGATATCGGTCCTTGCCGGTGACCTGCCAGGTGCGGATGTACAACCGAGCCAGCTGGGCGTTGTCGTAGAGCATCTTCTCGAAGTGCGGGACGTGCCACCTCTCGTCGACGGAGTACCGGTGGAACCCGCCGCCCACGAGGTCGTACATCCCTCCGGCGCCCATGCGGTCGAGGGTCCGCTCGATCATCTCCAGCGAACCGGCGTACCCGCGGAGGTGGCATCGCAAGAGGAACTCCACGGTCATCGGCTGGGGGAACTTGGGGGCTGCGCCGAACCCTCCCCACTCGGGGTCGAACGCTTGCCGGAGTCCGGCATGCGCCTGCCGCAGGATCTCCTCGGACAATGGGTCCGGCGATTCGCGGAGCGCACCGATCCGCCCGATCCGCTGCACGACGGCCTGCCCCTGCTCCTCCACGGCCGGCCGCTGGTCCCGCCAGGCCTCGGCGATGGCGTCCAACACCCGGGTGAACGCGGGGAGCCCGTGCCGATCCTCCTTCGGGTAGTAGGTCCCCGCATGGAACGGACGGCCGTCCGGAGTGAGGAAGACCGTCATCGGCCAGCCGCCGTGCCCGGTCATCTCCTGCACGGCGTCCATGTAGATGGCGTCGAGGTCGGGACGTTCCTCCCGGTCCACCTTGATGGAGACGAAGTGCTCGTTCATCTTCGCCGCCATCGCCGGGTCCTCGAAGGACTCGTGCTCCATCACGTGGCACCAGTGACATGCGGCGTAGCCGATCGAGAGGAGGATCGGCTTGTCTTCCGTGCGGGCCCGCTCCAATGCCTCTGGACCCCACGGGTACCAGTCGACGGGATTGTGGGCGTGCTGGAGCAGGTATGGGCTGGTCTCGTCGATCAATCGGTTCGGCTTCCGCTCCTCGGCGGCCGAGGCGGGCTCCGGCGTGGGGTTCATGACACCAGTGTGGTCCTCTCGAAGCCAAACGACGAGCCGGGTCGGCTTCATGGGATCGGCACTGGAGCGTCGGGCCCGGTCCTTTGGGTAAAGCCTCTCCGTGATCGGTCCCGCGACGCTGGATCGGGGAAGATGAAGCGCACGGCTGCCACCGCACCACCCGAGCGGGGGACGGCGAACGTCACGGACGGCAACGCGCCGCCGGTTTCCGGGTTCTCGGCTCGCGCCTTCGCGTGGCTCGCGGTCCGGCTCCGCTGGGTGATCCTGCTGGCCTGGATCGCCGCCGCCGTCGCATCAACGCTGTACCTGCCGCCGTTGGAGCAGGTCGAGGCTGGCGCCATCGGCGACCTGGTCCCCAAGAACACCCCTGCCTTGAAGGCCGAGGCCGACTCCTATCGGCTGTTCGGATTCCCCGTGCTGTCCCGCACCGCGATCGTCCAGCGGAACCCCGATGGCCTCTCGGTTCAGGCGCAGACTCGGGTCGTCCTTCGTGCCGTCCAGCTCACCAACGGGACCGATCCGGAATTCGCGAAGATCGCTGGGGCCTTACCCGTCACCAACACGCTCGGCCTGTTCCCGGGCTCGCGCGAGCGTTCCACGACGGCCATCACTTACCTGTTCTTCGACCCCGAGGTCGGGCTGTACGAGCAGGGTGCGCTCGCGGAGCGGTACGCCCATGCGCGCATCAACAAGCCGGGCGATTCGCTGATCGGCGTGACCGGTCCGGCCCCGGCCCGGTCGGCGCAGAACGACATCATCCTCAACCGCCTCCCGCTGGTGGAGGTGGCCACGGTGATCCTCATCGCGCTGATCGTGGGGCTCACGTTCCGAGCCGTCGGCGCCCCCCTGGCCACGCTCTTCACCGCGGGGATCGCCTACGTGATCGCCATCCGGGTCGTGGCGTGGGCCGGCCAGCGCCTCGACATCAGCGTTCCCGCCGACCTCGAGCCCGTCATCGTGGTTCTGCTCCTGGGGGTGGTCACCGACTACGCGGTGTTCTTCCTGTCCGGCATGCGGGTGCGGCTGCTGGCCGGCGACCGGCGCCTGGACGCGGCCAAGCGAACCACAGGCGAGTTCTCCCCGATCATCTTCACGGCCGGGCTTCTGGTGACTGCGGGGACGGCGGCGCTCCTCGTGGCGCGGCTGGGGTTCCTCCGAGCGTTCGGCCCCGGCTTGGCATTGACGGTCCTGGTCGCGCTCGTGGTGACCATCACCCTGATGCCGGCGCTCATCGCCATCTTCGGCGGGGCGCTGTTCTGGCCCAGGAGGCTGGCCGCCGACGCGGTCCCCGCACCTTCCAACGACGGGGACGTCAAGGCCTGGCACTGGAGGGAGCGGCTGGTGCGGTTCGGAACCGCCAAGCCCGTCGCCCTGCTGATCGTCGCCGCCACCGTCGCCGTCCTCATCGTGCCCGCTCTCAACCTGGGCCGGATCCGATTGGGCTTCCAGCTCATCCAGGCCCTCCCCCCGACGGAAGAGGCGGCGCGGGCCGGCGAGGCCGCACGGCAGGGGTTCGCGGCGGGGATCCTTTCCCCCACGCTCGTGGTGGTCAAGGAACCCGGCATCGGAGGGAAACCCACCCAGCTCGTGAGGTTGGAGGAAGCCTTGCGGCGACAGCAGGGGGTCGCCGGCGTGATCGGCCCGGCCGAGCAGTCGATCCTTCAGAAGGCCGGACTGAAGAGGGTGGAGGGCGTGACGATCGCCAAAGACGGGAACGCCGCGCAATATGCGCTGATCCTGGACCACGAGCCGCTCGGCGCGATCGCCATCCAGGACCTCAAGCGCCTGAAGGCGAACATGCCATCCCTGTTGCAAGGGGCAGGGCTGGCCGGTGCGTCCGTTGGCTTCGCCGGCGACACGGCCCTGGCCCAGGAGACGATCGACCTGAACGTGTCCGATCTTGGCCGCATCTCGCTGGCGATGATCGTGGTCGATCTGATCCTGCTGATGATCTTCCTCCGGGCCGTGGTCGCTCCGCTCTACCTCCTGGCCGCCAGCGTCCTGGCTCTGGCCGCGTCGCTCGGCCTGACGGTGTTCGTGTTCCAGACGGTGCTCGGCCAGGAGGACCTCACCTACTACGTGCCGTTCGCCGCAGCCGTCCTCCTGGTGTCCCTGGGTTCGGACTACAACGTGTTCGTCGTGGGCCGGATCTGGGAGGAAGCCCGCCGCCGGCCACTCCGCGATGCCATCGCTGTGTCGGCACCGCGAGCCGCTCGTGCCATCTCGGTGGCCGCCATGGCGCTCGCCGGCAGCTTCGCCCTCCTTGCCATCGTCCCGCTCGGCCAGTTCTTGGAGTTCGCCTTCGCCATGACCGTGGGGGTCCTGATCGACTCGTTCGTCGTTCGGTCCCTGCTGGTTCCCGCGCTCATCTCGGTGTTCGGAACGGCCGGCGCATGGCCGGGCGGCCGGCTCCGGAAAGAGGGCGAGCTCATGGCCCACCGCGCGGGCGGCTCTCGGGCCGCGCGCTGAACCTCCTGATCCGACCGAACTAGGCCGGGCAGGCCGGGAGTGACGCGATGGCGGTTCCGACCTTCGTCGCCGCCGAAACGATCGCCCCCGTGCTCCGGTCCTCCACGGCGGTCTTGAGCTGGTCCACGGCGTTGGCGAGGGTCCGCACGGTCGCCGCCAAGGCGTCCTGGCCCTGTGACTCGAGATTCGACGCCTGGGTCTCCAAGGTGCCTTGAATCTCCCCCAGTTTCGTGGTCGCGTCGGAGATCGCTGAAACCTGGCCGGATTGCACCTGGCCCACGACCTCGAGGGCCTTCGTCTGCGCCTCGCAGATGGCCTGGTTCGCCGCCGACGCCGCGCTGGAGATCACGGCGCTCGGCGTCGGCGTC
>JBKPGU010000173.1:0-3873 GCA_046729535.1 Actinomycetota bacterium | reverse complement strand
GTGCGAGAGAGACAGCATCTCCCGGAGGATCTCGTCGGGGTCGTCGAGGTCCCTCGGATAGGTCTCCTCGTGGCTCACCGACTTGGGCGCCTCGAACGCCACCACGCTGCGCTCGTCCCGCCCCCACGCCAGATCCGCCAGCGAGCGGGCCGAGGCCTCACCCAACGTCCGCTCCAGGATGGCGTTCGGTGTTCTGGCCAGTTCGCCAACGGTCCTGATGCCCAAGCGGGCCAGGACCTCACCCGTCTTCTCGCCGATCCCCCAGATGGCACCGACCGGAAGCGGGTGGAGGAAGGCCTCGGCCTCGCCGTCCTTCACGAAGATCACTCCATCCGGCTTCGCCCGGGTGGAGGCCAGCTTGGCCAGGAACTTGTTCGGGGCCACGCCGACCGAGGCCGTCAGGGCGAGATCGGACCGGATCGTGGCGCGGATCCGCTCGGCCATGTCGAGAGGCGAGCCGAACAGGAGCGTGGCCCCACCGACGTCCAGGAAGGCCTCGTCCAGCGAGAGGGGCTCGACCAGCGGGGTGATCGACAGCAGGACCTCCCGGAAGCGGTTCGAGTAGGCGCGGTAGGCATCGAAGTCGGGAGGCACGAACACGGCCTCGGGGCAGACACGCCTGGCTCGCAGGCTGGGCATGGCCGAATGGAGCCCGCGAGCCCGCGCGGCATACGACGCCGACATCACCACCCCTCGGGGGCCCGGGCTGCCCACGACCACCGGCTTGCCGGTCAGTGACGGATCCTTGAGGACCTCCACCGAGGCATAGAAAGCGTCGAGGTCGACATGAAGGATCGGCTCGGCCGGCCGCGAGGAGAGGGTCATCGCCGACCGAAGGGTACCCCGCCGCTCCGACAGGGTGACGACGACCGTCATCGTTCGGCCACCGTGAGCGTTCCCGTCATCGCCCGGCCGAGCCGCCGCTGGCGTGCCACACCTTGGTGATCGAGGCGGTGGCCCGGGCGGCCAGCGGTGCGGGGATGCCCGACGGGGTGGCGGCCAGCATCTCGGCCAGCCGGCCTTCCCGGCGCGCTCGGGACAGGGCAACCACGTCCCACACTTGTTCGGCGACCACGCTCACGCCCCGCACGCCGGTTCGCCGCAAGCGCCCCCACACGGCCAGGACGAAACCGTGGAACACCGTCTTCGCGCACCACGGTTGGACCCGCTCGAACACCGTCACGTCGGCCAGCCCGGTCCCGTCGTCGAGGGTGAGGAAGATGATCCGCTGCCCGCTCCGGACGGCCGGGGTTTGAGATGCGACCTTCACCCCCGCCACCATCACCCAGACGTCGCCCCGGAGGTCGCCAAGGTCCCGGGCCCACGTCACGCCCAGATCCTGGAGCACCGGTCGGTAGAAGGAGACCAGGTGCCGGGAGGCGTCCATGCCCACCACCTCGAGCTCGGCTCTGACCCGCTCCGCGCTGGTGTACTCGCGGAGGACGGCCGAGGGGATCTTCTGGCCGAGCGAGAGCGGTGCCTGTTCGCCCTCCCTGGGCGCGTCGGTCACCATCGCCGCGAACAGCCGGTCGCGGCGCGACCCACCCGGCAGCGAATCGAACGCGCCCGCGTGGGCCAGAGCCTCGGCCACCGGACGGGTCAGCCTGGTCCGCCGCAGGACATCACCAACGTCAACGAACGGCCGCTCCACGCGGGCGTCGAGGATCGAGTCGATCTCGTCGTCGGAGATCCCATGGACGTCCTTCAGGCCCAACCGGATCCCGTACCTCGCTGCATGGGTGGCGACCTCCGGTGGCGCGGCCATGAGCGTCGGCTCAACCGATGAGTTGGACCTCCGTTGGGGGGTCGCTCCCCAAGGAGGAGCCCCGTCGATCTCACCCGGACCGGGACCCGATGGGTCGCTGTCCAAAATCGGCCCGTGGGGTCCGCGTCCGAGCGGGTCCTCGTTGGTGCCTCCGTGGCCATTTCCTCCATGACGCGGCAGCCGGTGGTCGGGGGAAACGCGGAGCGAGCTGGGGAGGGGCGGCCGTTCCGTCGAAGGTGATCGTTCAGCGAGCGGGAGCGGTGGGACCCGACCATCGGGGACGCGCCAACGGAGGTCGCCTCGGGTGGAACCTTCCGACACGACTTCGACGGTGTAGTTGGGTTCGCTGAGGTTGACGTCGAGGGGAAGGATGGCGATGCCGTGGCGGCGAGCGTCTTCGAGGATGAGCCGCCTCGGATACATGCCGGGTTCGTGGGTGAGTACCCCGGCCAGGAAGTGCGCCGGGTAATGGGCCTTGAGCCACGCGGATTGATACGTCGGGACGGCGAAGGCGGCCGCGTGCGCCTTGCAGAAGCCGAACGAAGCGAAGGCCACCACCTCCTTCCACACCCGCTCGGCGTCCTCCGGTCCGACCCCTCGCCGTACGGCTCTGGTGACGAAGTCCTGATGGATCGCGTCGATGTGTTCGTCGTCGTTCAGATGGCGCCGGATCTTGTCGGCCGTCGACAGGTCGTAGCCGGTCATCACCGAAATCACCCGCATGAGCTGCTCGTGGTAGACGACCACGCCGTGGCTCTCCTCGAGGACCGGCTTCAGGAGCGGGTGCACGTAGGTGGCGGCTTCGACCCCGTGACGTCGGTTGAGGAACGGCGAGACCATGTCCGATTTCACCGGTCCGGGGCGGAACAGGGAGATGTCGATGATGAGGTCGGCCCATTCGGTTGGCTGGTACTTCTGGAGCAGCTCGCGCTGGCCCGGGGATTCGATCTGGAAGCACCCCAGGGTGTCCGAGGAGCGGATCAGCTCGAACGTGGCGGGGTCGCCCAGGGCGATGTCGTCTAGTTCGACCCTCTCCCCCTCCGTCCGGGCGACCTCGTCCAGGCAGTGCCGCATGGCCGAGAGCATCCGGATGCCCAGGACGTCGAGCTTAAGCAAGCCCAGCAGCTCCACGTCGTCCTTGTCGGCCTGGACCATGCGGTACCCCTCGAACGACCGCTCCAGCGGCACTCGGTCGGGGAGGTCGTGGCCGGACAGCACGATCCCGGAGGGGTGCAGGGCCAAGTGGCGGGGGAACCCGTTCAGTCGTTCGACCACCCGGAACAGCATCTCGAGCTGCCCGGCGTCGAGGTTCAGCCCCTCCAGCTCGGGGAGCCTGTCCATGGCCTGGCGCACGTGCTGGGCGCCGATGTGGGGAAAGGCCTTCGCCGCCAGGTCGACCTCGCCCTCCGGGAAGCCGAGCGCCTTGCCCACCTCGCGGATGGCCCCTCGGGCCCGATAGGTGTCGATCATGGTCACGCACGAACACCGATCGTCCCCGTACCTGCTGAGGACGGCGTCGTACACCTCCTTGCGCCGGGCCGACTCCACGTCGATGTCGACGTCGGGCAGCTCGTCGCGGAGCGGGTTGATGAAGCGTTCGAACAGCAGGCCGTGCCGGACGGGGTCGACGTCAGAGACGCGGGTGAGGTAGCAGACCAGCGACCCGGCCGCCGAGCCCCGGCAGGAGCACCGGATGCCCATGGCCCGGATGTCGTCCACGATGTCCGCCACGGTCAAGAAATAAGCGGCGTACCCCATCATCTGGATCTGGGCGAGCTCGCGATCCAGGCGGTCGCGCACCTCGCGGGTCGGCCTCACCCCGCGGTCCCGAAGGCCCCACCAGCACCGCTCGGCCAGGACGGACCCGGCGCTGCGGCCGGCCGGTGTGGGGAACTCCGGGAAGTGCACCTGCCCCAGGCCCAGGTCGAACTCGCACCGTTCGGCGATGTCCAGCGTCCGGTCGCACAGGTCGGGCCGCTGTTCGAACAGCGCGCGCATCTGGTTCGCCGATTTGAGGTACCCCTCGGCGTTCTTCCTCGACACGTGATGCGACGCCAGGGGAACGATCTCCCGCATGCACTCCAGCACGTCGGCCAGGAAGGCGTCCC